>NZ_JBXXZH010000099.1:0-31269 GCF_059640475.1 Calothrix sp. CBUCES-K 9914 | reverse complement strand
ATTAGCAAATGAACTGATTATTTTAGGAGGCGAAATTATATTTTCAGGAATATTGGAAATTCCTAACGAATGTGCGTGTAGTCGGCATGACTCCCAATCAAACTTCCAAATATCATCTAGCCAAAAGCGTTGGCAACCATATTTTTTAAAAGACTTTAGTACTTCAAAGTCATACCAATAATATTTTTGATGAGAAATTGTATACATATCAATTCCATTTTCTGCCCAATTTTTAAACCATTCATTTTGTGAATTCTGTAAATCACCATTCTCAAGGTACGTTTTATTTGAAGTATATACCCACCGTCTTGTTATAAGAGATTTAGTTTGAAAAATATTCTCTACAACACTGTAAAATCTCATTTTTGCATCCTGCCCAGACATTCGAGCTAGTCCGTAGTGAAGTATTTTAACATCGTGAATGTTTAGTAAACATGCGTAGTCAGGTCTAGGTATCCTAATACTATGAATTTTTACTGGTTTGTGTTCTGCTCCATCATCTACATAACCAATAGGCCAAGGTTGATTATATCTTATACAGTGCTGGGGTGTTAAGTACAAATCTGGTTTCTCAAAGCATAAGATAGTTCCTGACTTTGCCTTCAACATCGTTTGCCAGCCTAGTGTTTGAGTTGCATTTGCTGCTAAAATTTCATCTGCATCTAAAGCTAAAAGAATTTTATGTTCTGGTACTAATTCTCTTGCCGTTTTAATTAATAGAATTTGTCTACTTGCTTCATCATATTCGTCCGAGTTATTCTCTATTAACTTGACTTTAGGGAATTTTTTACAAATATCACGGCTATCGTCAGTTGAGTTTTGATCTGCGATAATAATGTAATCGGCAAATTGGCTGGTGACTGTTAAAAAACGCTCTAAAATCCAGGCTTCATTTTTGATAGGAGTTACTACAACTATTTTAGGAACCATAATTTTTCAATTAGATATTTTATGACTTTTTTTGTTTACTCTATTTTTATCACTAAACATTTGCTAAGTATATATCAGTAGTTTTATCCATTGATTATCTAACACTCATGAAAATTATATATGAAGATAGTATTGATACTTAAATCGAAAAATCCACGCTTTTTTTACTAATCTTAAAGCATCTTTGATATGAAGTTTAGTTGTTACTCGATAACCGATAAAAGAACTATTGAAAGTTAATAATTTTGCTAGATTTGCAAATGCTAGCATACTTCCCATCATTGAAGGTTTAATCCACCAAGAACAAACAAAAAGAACATATATGTTAGCCTCAAATTGTCTTTTTAACCAACTTGCATCAAATTCTCTTCCGTCAGTTAAACAATGATGCCAGACAAATGTTGAGTCGGAGAATGAAATACGCCAGCCATTTTTTACTAAAACTTGACCCCAGAGATACCATATATGCCCAAAAGCGTATGTTTCGTCATAGCGTAAACCTTGGTCAAAAATTTGGCGGGGATAGGCAGAAGAACCATCTGCAATTGCAGCGCAGTTAGATGAGTCTTTAGGTGTGCAGCCATGTCCTTTCGGATGTAATTCCGGAGGGCAAGCCAGAGGAGCGTCTGGTTGAGAAGGATGGCGCTCACTAAAAATCCATACTCGTGTTGCATCAGTTGCGACGACTTGCAAAATTCTTTCGACATAATCTACTGGATGAGTGTGGTCATCATCAGCAGAAAGTATATGTGTTCCTTGGCATGTTAAACTCGCATGGTTGCGATTAGCATATAGCCCTCGACGAGGACCTCTAGTGTAAACACAGTTGAATTGTTGAGCTAATTCTTCTATTTCAGTACTATAAAAATTATCAGAATCATCAGAAACCACAATTTCAAAAGGAGCAGTTGTCTGCGCTCTCCAACTTTTAAGACAGCGTTCTAAGCTTTCAGGACGATTGCGAGTGACTAGAGCAACACTAATACAAATATCAGATATATTCATGACGTTATTTACTTAGTTTTATTTTGTCTTTGAGTAATATAAGTTGCAATATCCCGTAGTTTGCCAATCATCAGTTAATATATTTTTAGTAGAAGTATCAAGAGCATCTTTAAATTGTCGGCATACATATCCAAGGTTAGACAGATATTGATGAACATCCCAGTCTCCTAATCGGTTATTTTTAACTAATATGGTATTGAACTCAACACATAGCCAAGGAAAATGTTTTTTGAGAAGCTTCCCTGCTCCTTTAATAACGTGAATTTCAAACCCTTCAACATCTATTTTAATGCCATGAAGTTCATCTATATTCAAGACTGAATCAAGTGTAACAGCATTTACTAAAACAGAATTTTGGGTTTCATGCGTAACGACTTGAGATATATTATGAGAATCTTGACATAAAAAATTTATTGGTTTATTTTCACTTCCTACAGCTTGTGAACATAAAAAAATATTTTCATGGGAATTGTTTAATTCTTGATTCAAAGACAGTTTCTTAAAAGTATATGGGTTCGCTTCAAAAGAATATACTTTTCCATTTATACCTACTGATGAAGCTGCAACAAAAGACCATATGCCGATATTGGCTCCGCAATCAACGAAAGTCTGACCTGGCTTAATTAACCTTCTAACTACCTCTAAATCTTCTTGTTCTTCTCGTTCTAACCAAACCATAGCTTCATATGGTATTAAAATATCACAGTTAATCTTTGCACCTCCAGGTAAAATTCTTTTTCTTTGATGATTGCTCTTTTGAGAGTTCATCCAGAATCTAACTAATCTCCATTTACCACGAAATTCAGGAGTTATCTTAATCAATTGACCAATTAAATCAACAGTTGTATTTTGTTCAATAGTGCTATTCATTTTTGTACCTCTAAAAACTGAGAGTATAAATCTAACGTTTCCTTAGAAATTTTGTGCCAATCAAACTTTTTTGCGACTTCCATACATTTTTGAGATAGTTGGGTATAACTAACATCACTAAAACTCAGCAGATTAACTAGTTTTCTGCTAAACTTCTTAACATCGCCCGCAGGGACAAGAAGAGAATTATCGCAATGATGTAAAGTTTCTCTTGGCCCAGGCACATCATAGGCAACAGTGGGTATACCAGAAGCGAGCTTTTCCAGCATTGCAAAAGGGAAGCCTTCAATGTAACTAGGAAAAGCTCCTACTGTTGCCTTGCTCAAAAGTTTCGGAAGTTCTTGACTATCGTAGCAAGGGATAATTTCAATCCACTTGCAGGCTGGGAGTTTAATATCTTCAAGAACTTTTTCGCTACTAAAACCTGTTCCTAAAAAGAGAAAACTAGCTTCAGGTACTTGCTGTTTAACTTCTTGAATAATTTCTGCCCAATCTTTTGCTCCCTTACGTAGTCCCCAACTACCAATGAAAACCACTTGCTTATTTGCTAATCTTAAGGCAGCTGGCTTAATAGCTTGAGCAAATAACTGCTGTCTTTGTTGCGAAAGTCCAAAGGGAATAGCAACACATTTATAACCTAACCCTAAAGTATCGCGAATATAAGCAAGCTCATCATGATTTGGAACATTAATTAAATCACTAGTTTGCAAGCTGCGAAGATAAAGAGGATTTTCTCGCTTCTGCTGCAAGAAGGATAACAAATTCCCTAAATAAGCTTTTATTGTTTTTGGTGAATTTTGAGCTTGTTCTGATTTGGCAAATTGCTCATACAAAGCATATAAACCAACCGAACGAGCTACTAGTAGACCTTTAAAGCTTAATTCTTCTTTAGTAAAAGGTAAATTCCCTTGGTGAGCATCAATAATATCAAAGCGATGTGCGTTAGCCTGAACAAAAGCTTTGGCTTTAACTGAAAAGCGAGGGCGAAATAAATTAAATAAAAATGCATTCATTCGTGAAGATAATTTTGCTTGAGGAAATGCATCGTAGTAGTCAAACTTTTCAACTTCATGTCCCATTGCACGAAATTCTTCTGCCAACTCTAGCTGTACTCTTGGACCTCCTAGGTTTCGGCTCCAAGGCATATGAAGTACCATTAGTATTCTAAGAGGTTTATTCATTGAATTTGCTGTTTGCTTGTGTAAATTTCTAAATGTTTTTTGACGACTGTTGACCAATTAAGTGATTGTACTGATTGACAGCTGCGGGTTTGGTATTCTTTATATTCTGATTGCGGTAAGTTAATCAGTTTATTTATAGCAGCAGCAATAGCTTCTCCTGAATTTTGCTTGACTATAAACCCAGTCCTACCATCATCCACAAACTCATACATCGCACCTGCATCCGTGCAAATCGCAGGGGTTCCGCAAGCTTGCGATTCTAGCAATGTAAAACCCATTAATTCGGGAACTGGTGTATATTCTCCATAACAGTTTGTATGAACCGAAGGTAAAACATTTACCATTGCTGTACGATATTCATACAGTAATTGCTCATCGTCGGCATTGTGAACAAATTCCACATTTAGCCCTTCAGCTAACTGCTTAAGGTACTGATAATATTCTTCTCTATAAACTCTGCCAACAATCTTAAGCTTATAATCTGAACGATTCAACAAACGGAAAGCGTCTATTAAATAGTTAATGCCTTTATGAGGTAAAATTCGTCCGATATATAGAATTTTCTTTTCTTTTACTAAAGTAGATTCTGGTTGAAATTTATCTGTATCGATACCTCCTTTAATTAAAAGAGCCTTTTTTTGTAAATCGAGAGGGAGAGAATTTAAGCCAAACTGGGAATAAGCAATTGCATTTTTGTAACCTTTAAAGATAGGCAATTTTTGATTGATTACCAGACTACCGCCACCACCATAGTCTGTAACAAAGACAGGTTTACCGAGCAAAGAGGCTGTTAAACAACCCAAGTCAGAAACAAGAGTATTTATATGATGAATATGTACTATGTTAGCACCCAAAATAGAAGCAAGATATCGAAAACATAAAGGATTAACCCGATTACCATGTATTAAGTGCTTAACTGGAAATATTTCAATTTTGAGATTGTCTTGCTTATAAGATATCCGTTTTGACGAAAAACTTACTAATGTCGTATCTGCAACCTTAGACATCCAAGATGATAGTTCTGTTGTATAACGTTCGCCACCACCGATTAGCGATAAGTCATCAAAATAAGTTGGGCTAATATGAACAATTTTCATAAGCACATTTTTAGTGATACATCGTTCCATGAGCTAATATTGCTATTTACTAAAGGCATATAATGTCCTACACCTGCAAAATGGAGGAAATAGTTGTTTAGAAAAGCTGTAGTTAGAGCGGAGATAGTGATTCCTTTTGGTGGTAATTGATAATGTCCTCTAATAAAGCGTTTCCAAACTCTGATGGGTTTTATTTCCGTTTTTCTTGGCGCCAGTAAAAAGGGGTAATCCTTTAGCATACATACTACCCACAATTTATTAAATCTATCATCGAGCCAATGCACGCAGTTCGCCTTAAGTAATTCATAAGACAGCACCTCCATCTCATAATCTCCTACAGGGGTGTCATTATAATTGTGATAGGTATATTCTAGTATAGAATGATGATAGCGTGGGGATAAAACCATCACTCCTGCCTGAACTACTTGATCGAAAATCGCAGGTAAACAAGCTTTGAGGTAATACTCTTTAGCGTTACTGAAAGTCCAACCCAAATACTCTACTGCTCTATTCATTACTGTTTGGTCTTTTCCCGGCAAATGTTCAAAGAATTGAGAAAATGAACTAGTAGCTCCAACTTTATCTTCTGGTACTTGAGAAACTATACAGGGAGAATTAGGATTAATTAAAATATCCGAGTCAATCCAAGCTACTTGATTATATTTTTTAACCCTTTCATCACCTAAAAGTAGGCATTTTTGCCAAGACACAGACCGTGACTGAGCGCGTGATGAATTATCTAATGGAGTGTCAATATAAATTAAATCGTAACCATGTAACTCAGCATAGATACGCCAATTATTAGCACATAGTCTGTACCAGTTATTGCGGTATTTGTCACCAACTATTAAAGTAACAATAGCTTTTTTATGTGTCATCGTATTAAGGAAATATTTAGATTTTTGCCAATAAATAAATTTTAAACGTTAATCAACAGCCTTCTCATTGCTCCTAACCAGGGACGAAATAATAAAAGAGAGGGAGTCTTTTTTAGAACCCGGGTAAGCTCTTGTAAAGCCTTGCTTTTATTGCCTTGCTCTAAATAAAACATTGCCTTACGAGCAGGAACAAATTTTTTGTGGTACGACAGATGCTTTCGCATTTCCCTTTGCTCTAATGATTCTAGATAAGGTAGGTACTTAGTTGCGATTAGAATCTCATCTTCTAAGAAACCATAGGCGCCTGCTGCATTCAAAGTTTTGCTTTTTTCGTGCCATCGCCACTGACCTAACACATCTGGTATAATATGTAGCAAATAATTTCCCTTCAAAACTGCTCTTACATAATACTCTATATCCATACAGTAATGTAACTCTTCATTAAACAATCCGCATTTATCTAATATTTCTTTCCTCATGAATGAAACATTAGAACAAGGAAATACATATTGAATGTCTCTTGTCCATGAAAATAGATAGTCTTTTTTGTTTAATGGGGTTTGCGGTCTAATATAATCTACAATACCATTACTATCGATGATACTAGAAACTGCCCCTACCCAGGCAATATCTGGATTTTTGAAAGCTTCTCCTACTTTGTGAAGGGCGCCGGGACATAATAAGTCATCGCTATTAAGATAAGACCAAATCTCACCAGTACAGCGAGCTAATCCTTTATTTATTGCGTGGGTTTGTCCTCGGTCTGGCTCACTAACCCAGTAAGCTAAATACTTTTCATACTTTTTAATAATTTCGATTGTGTTGTCTGTACTACCTCCATCGATAATAATAAATTCTATATTAGGGTAGTTTTGTTGAATAATTGAACAAATTGTTTCTTCGATGAATTGACCTTGGTTATAAGAAGGGGTAACGATAGTTATACGTGGGTAAGGCGATTTTTCTAAAGTCATCTGAGATTTAGTTTGAATTTTTTCTGTCCAAAATAACCCTGATTTATCTGAAGTAATAAGCAAGTTTTCTAGATTTATGATTGCGTCATTAATTAACATTTTTGAAAAAAATTAATGCCCTTAATACTCTGTAAAATTAATTACGTTTAAATTCTAGTTGAAATTTACTGGTAAAAATCTTATATTTGACGAATAAAGCCCAACTACAAACTATTTTGATAATTCCTTAAAAACTGGAGTTTAGACTAAATAATCTAAAACCCTTGTGTACCAAGCATTCTATACTTCGGAATCATAAACAGTCAATAAAGAATGAAAGGCTTGCTGGATAAGGGTTTGGCGGCTTTATTTGTAAAAATAGTCTAAACTCCAGTTAAAAAGGATTACTTTCAGCGGGTGTCAATAGGAAAACATCATGTTTGATCAGTTGAAGACAAAAAGTTACAGCATCAGGGATAATATACAGATTTGGCAGACTATAAACTTGATATCCTAGTTCTTTGATAAACGTAAATACACTATCTACTTTACAGTCACTGTATGCTTTCAAATTTTGTAAATTCCATTCAAGTAGTATATGTGGTTTTTGAGACTTGATGCAGTTAATCGCTCCCTGTAAAACAAAAAACTCAGCACCTTCAACATCAAGCTTGATAACAGAGACTAGCGGCTTACCCATCGCCTCCCATTCCGTATCTAGAGTAGTAACTGGGACATTCACTTGACTTGTAGCTCCTGCTCTTTTTGTGTCTTGAAAACCATCAAAAGCACCCATATGAGCAGAAGCAACAGAAAAACTCAAAGTTCCTACTTCATTACTTACACCTTTATCAACAACACGCCACCTATTACTATACGGGCTTTTATGTGCAGTAAGCTTCAAAAATGGAAGAGTATTGGGGGACGGTTCAAATGAAACAACTGTACAGTTATCAATCCTGTCGAGAACAGGGGCAGCCATCAGTCCGATATTTGCTCCTACATCGAAATAGACACTATTTGGTTTTACCAGCTGACACAGAAGTTGGGTATTGTCTATTTCATAAATACCTTCTTCACAAGCTCTTTTGAATAGGTAAGAATTTTTAGGAAAGTAAACCTTGGTATTGAAGTATGGAAATGAGCCAGCAAAGCCAGGGCAACTTCCATACAAGTAGAACTTGACACATTTTTTGATTTTTTGGTACATTTTCATAGTTTTACAAATAATACATCACTTTGCAATAATTCGCCGTCAGGACTGCGAAAACCAGGTTCTATTTCAAGCAATTTAAAACCTGCTTGATACATTAAATCATAAATTTCTGTAAAAGTAGATGAGCCTTCATATAATGCTTTGAATGAAATCTCTGTCCAGACCATTGATGTAATTTTTAGAGTTTGACTGGCACCTTGAATGACTAAGTGTTCGGCACCTTGTACATCTAATTTAATAAGATCTATTTTAGAGATACCAGTTTCTGCTATCACGTCATCTAAAGTTCTAGTTTTACATTTAATAGTATGCATTTTACCTAAATTAACATTTCGTAATTCAGGAATTTCACGACGTATACTTAGTATTGATGATGTCGGTTGATAGTCGTTTATCTCAAAATCTATAATTCCTGTTTGATTAGATATTGCATCTTCAAAAATTATATATTTTGAAGAATTGAAATGTTGACGTAATTGACTTGCTTTTTCTGGAATTGGTTCACATAATAAACCTTTTGATATTCCACAAAAATCAAGTAATGCTTGAGTAAAATCACCATCGTGTGCCCCAATGTCTATCAAATTTATAGGTTTCTTACTATCAAGATGCTTAAGAAGTAATTCAGAAACACTCGTCTTATTTTTAATTAATCCTAATTTAACAGCAATTTTGTACTTGAGAATGTTCTTCAATTTAGATAACATGAAAGTAAAACCTCCTGTATATTTATGTTAATTAATTTTGTTAATCGTTAAAGGAATTTCAAATGAGCCGTATCCCCATGATTGTGATAATACACGAATATATCCATTAGACGGAGAACGAACTACATCAAAATAAAGGCAATTATCAACGCGATCATAAAATTCTATATCCGGTTTAGTTATATCTAAGCTTATATAATAAGAACCAACTGCTAATTGATTTGTTGGAATGGAAAAAGAGATAAAATTTATTCCAGGTTTCAATTCAATCAGTTGATTTGGATTGAGTGTGCCAAGAGAGCCAAAACTAATAGGATTAGATGTATTATCTGATAAGCGAAAATCTAAACTAGCAGATTTTTGCTCTTGTGCAAATATTTCTACATCAATTTTGATTTTAGATGAATTTTCAGAGTCTTCTGTATGCTTGACTTTTCCTGATATAAATGTTGGTCTACCATTCTCTTGCTTTGGACGAGTAAAAGAATCACACGCCGCAGCATGTTGTAAATAAAGCTGCACAGCATCACTAGATACTGTATCTGCAAGTAGACTGCCGCTTTGTAAAACAATACAGCGTTCACAGAGCATCTGAATAGCGCTCATATTATGACTGACAAAAAGAACTGTTCTTCCCTCTTGACCGACGCTTTTCATTTTTCCTAAACACTTTTTCTGGAAAGCTGCATCCCCCACCGCCAACACCTCATCAACAATCAAAATTTCTGGTTCTAAATGTGCTGCTACAGCAAATGCTAGCCGTACATACATTCCAGAAGAGTAACGTTTAACAGGTGTATCTAAAAATCTCTCTACTTCTGCAAAAGCAACGATCTCATCAAATTTACGCAGAATTTCTGCTTTGCTCATTCCCAAAATTGCACCATTCAGGTATATATTCTCTCGTCCTGTCAGTTCTGGGTGGAATCCCGTACCAACTTCTAATAAACTTGCAATACGTCCCTTGAGATTGATACGTCCTTTCGTAGGTTCTGTAATTCGACTAAGAACCTTCAGCAATGTAGACTTTCCGGCGCCATTACGCCCAATAATCCCAACTCTATCTCCTTGCTTAATTTCAAAAGAAACATCTTTCAGCGCCCAAAACTCTTCATGACTAGGATTTGATTGTTTCTTTCCTGGATGCCGTAATTTATCTTCTAATAACTTTACCTTTTTTGTAATCCCATCTCGTACAGATTTATAACGCTGCTGTTCTTGATGTGCAATAATGTATTTTTTAGCTATATTTTCAACTTTAATTACCGTATCCGACACTTATTTAACTCCTTCTTGAATTATTTTTACCAATACTATATATATAATTGTTCTCAACTATATCTAAAAATTTTAAATATCAATGCTAATTATCTATAAATAAATATATTATATACATATAAAATATCTGACAACCGAATATTTTTAAATAAAAAAATAATCAATAGATGTGTTTATTAACTATTCGCTAATATACTGATGTTAGATAACTTTATTTCCATCATCATTTGCACTACATCATTCATTTTGTATTTTGCCTCCCATCCCAATTTTTTCTTTGCTTTAGTAGGATTACCTTTACCAACTTCCAAATCAGTAGGACGTAACAAACTTGCGTCGCTAACAACATGGTCATGCCAATCTAAACCCACAGATGCAAACGCTGCTTCCACAAAACCCTGCAATGAACTGCTCTCCCCCGTTGCAATCACATAATCATCAGGCTGTTTTTGTTGCAACATCAAATACATTGCTTCAACGTACTCCGGCGCCCACCCCCAATCACGCTGAATTGACATATTCCCTAGATACAGTTTTTCAGCACTTCCTTGAGCAATCCGGCAAGCAGCAGCAACAATTTTTTGGGTAACAAATCGTTCTGGACGTAAAGGCGATTCATGATTAAAAAGAATGCCAGAACAAGCAAACAACCCATAAGCTTCACGATAGTTAGCTACTTCCCAAAAAGCAGCAGCTTTAGCCACAGCATAGGGACTCCTGGGACGGAATGGAGTAGTTTCATCTGCTGCTATCCCATCAGTGTCTCCAAAACACTCACTCGAACTCGCATTATAGAACTTGATAGGCGCCTTCAAAAAGCGAACTGCTTCAAGTAAATTCAGCGTACCAGTAGCAATGCTTTCAAGAGTTTCAACTGGTTGCTCAAAAGATAAACCAACTGAACTTTGTCCTGCCAAATTATAAATTTCATCAGGTTGAATCTTCGTCAGCACTTGTAATACGCTGCGAAAATCATTCAAAGCCATTGATTCTAATTTTAGTTCGTCTCGAATACCTAAACGCATCAAGTTACTGAAAGATGAAATTTGAGCATCGCGCGAAGTACCGCAGACCGTATAACCTTTATTTAAAAGTAACTGCGCGAGATATGCTCCATCTTGACCTGATATTCCACAAATAAGTGCTTTCTTCATTTCAACCTACAACTACAACAACGGTTTGATTGCTTGACGCAGTACCTCAAGATATTGTTTGGATATAATTTCTGGCGTGAAATGTGACTGCAAATATCGGCGCCCGTCATTACCCATTCCTTCCGCAAGTTGCTGGTCGTGACTTAACTGACGGATAAACTCAGCTAACCCACTACTGTCCCCATTTTCAAAGGTTGCACCACATTGGGCATCTGCAATTACCTGTCTCAAATATGAATTAGGAGGACATACTGCTGCGATTGGTCTTGCTGTTGCTAAAGCTGGATATAGCTTACTCGGCGCCACTAAACTTTCAAACCCTGCATCGACGCTGACTAGTGACAAGTCGCAAGCTGTCATCGAATATGGTAGATTCTCTTTATCTTGATAAGGTAAAAACTCAATATTATCAAGTCCTAAACTATACAATTCCTGCTGAAATTTTTTACGCTTGGCGCCTCCCCCAATAAAGATAAACTGAATTGGCTCATCTCTAAGTAGCTTAATTGCTTCCAAGATGGTATCCATATCATGACACCGACCCATATTACCAGAATAAAGGACAGTAAATTTTTTAACTAACTTATGTTTCCAGGCGAACCAGTTTTCTTGCTTGCTGATTGGCACAATCGCATCAGGGTCTGCCCAACTGTGAATTACAAAAATCTTATCCGCAATATCGGGACAAATTCCTGCTATTCGCTCCTTCATTGTCTGACTCAGAACAACAAGACCTTCAGCTTGGCGCCAAATCCGTTTGTTAAACCCAAGCCACAGTTTTGCAAGCCAATGCTCTTTATCAATTACGTCAAGTGCAACTGCAATATCTGGATATAAATCATAGAGAATACAGACGTAAGACTTTCCCAGCCATGCCTTTGCCAAATATCCTATTATCGGCAAAAATGGCGGCGCCGTAGTCACTAGCAATACATTACTATGATATGTATTTTTTAGCAAGTGAATTGCCGCGCGTAAAGTATATAGTACCCCATTTACAGCCTTGCCACGAATACGTCCAGGCCATATTTGGGAACTACGGGAGCGCTTAATTCTGACACGATCTATTTTTTCAAAGTATGGAGCGCTAGATACAGTAAAAGCATATCCCGGCTGACTAGTGAAAACTTCAACCTCCACACCAAGAGTTCCTAAATGGGTTACTAATTCCTCAACCAACTGCCCTGTAGCAGCAAAGTCAGGAGGAAAAAACTGAGTCAGAACAGATAATTTAATCGTCTGCTCAATCTTTTTTAACTTTTGATTGCTAATATCTAAAACGTTAGAGCTTTCACTAGAACCTGTAAAAACATTGTCAGGTGGCAATTCATTCAGTTTCATCAAATATCTTTTCCTATAAAAATCAAGAATGATAACCAAAAGATGGTAGATATTTGGGCTTGCCCTGTTTCTTGCTCTTGTTCCCAGTTGTAAGTGGGCACTGCCTACCCTACTTATAAATCCAATTTTTATGTGTAATTCTTAAAGATGAAACCCTTATAAACTATAATTTTTAATTTTCAAAGTTCCAAACTACCGTTTTAACAAATCGGTGCCGTATGTCTTTCTTGACTAATCTAATTTACGCGATAACCATTAATATCTAATGTAGTTTATATCACAATTATCAAAGCTTTAAAAGTAATATCAAAGTTAGTAAAGAATCGGTAAAGACTCAAAAAATATCCTGATAGTTAACCTCATTTCAGCAAGGTACTGTGTACTGACTATTTTATTTTTAGGTAAAAAAATATACGAATAAATTTTATTCAAAAATTATATTATCATTATCACATCCGTTGATAAATTCAACCGATAAATAAACAGAGGCTCACGAAAAATACTCAACACCATAACTAAATTGATTGATTGCTTGTTCAGAAAATTCGTAATTTTAGTAGATATTTTTTACTTACATTTAATCAGTTATATATAAACCATGAAGAATCCCTTGTCTCAAAACTCAAATTCTTCTGACAACATCATTTCTCTACCTGCACCATATATTGATGCTCAAGCTTTTGGTTTGTCCCAGGAACCGGAGGATGACAAAACTTTAGGAGAACTAGCGGGAGTTGTGAAGCGCAGATTGCCCCTCATGCTTGGCATTGCGACTGTGGCTATGACTTCCACAGTTTTGTTGAGTCCAAAGGAAAAAACCGAATACTCCGGCAATTTTAAGTTGCTAGTCGAACCAATAAATAATGATGGCAATCTAGAAAAATTAACTGACAAAAACAATAACCAGAACCAGTCCAACTTAGACTACACAACTCAGATAGAGGTTCTCAAAAGTCCCGGATTGATGACGGGTGTTGTAAAGCAACTACAAGTCTCATATCCAGAAATGACCTATGACTCTCTAATGGATTCATTAAAGGTTGCTCGTTCGGGAGAAACGAAGATTATAGAAGTTACTTATAAAAGTCCTGACCAGTCTCAAACAAAAGAAGTATTAGATACTGTTTCCAAAGCTTATTTAAAATATAGCTTAGAAAAACGTCAAACAAAACTGCGTCAAGGAGTGCAATATGTAGATGCACAACTCCCGTACTTACAAAGTCGAGTTAATCGGTTGCAAAAAGCTTTACAAATATTTCGGCAAAAGAATAACTTCAATACACCAGATATTCAAGCACAGCAAATAGCAGGTCAAATCACTTCTTTAACTCAACAGCGTCAAGCACTTAACCAGCAGATAGCAAAAGCTCGTTATAACTATAATATATTGCAAGATGACAAGGGTAAGTTAACAGCACTAAACAGCGCACAAGTATACCAGCAGTTACTAGTTAAGCTGCGTGAACTAGATACTCAAATTTCTGGAGAATTAGCTCGTTTTCAAGAAAGTGCCCCAAATATTGAAACATTAAAAGATAAACGTCAAAGGCTTTCAGACTTACTACAGCAAGAGAGCGGGCGATTTTTAGGTGTTAAGCAAGCTGAGACAACAACCGAGCTTCGATCTGTAGAAGTTCAAAGTCAAGAACTTGCCAATGCAGAAAAAGAACTAAGACAACAAGTTAAGGAGCTACCCGTTTTAACTAGAAGATACACTGAACTGCAACGCGAACTTCAGGTAGCGACTGATAGTCTCACGCGCTTTTTAGGAACAAAAGAAAATCTCCAAATTGAAATTTCTCAAAGAGAACTCCCCTGGCAACTCATTCAGGCGCCTGTTAAACCCGAAGAACCCTTACCTACAAACACTACACGTAATCTAGTTTTAGGAATAGTAGCAAGTACAGTTATGGGAATTGGTTGCGGTATACTTATCGAAAAGCTCGACAACTCCTACCATACAATTGATGCCATCAAAGAAAGACTCAAGCTACCTTTGCTTGGAGTTATCCCCTTTGAAAAGCAACTCAGAATTAATGACAATTATTCACAAAATTTCTTAGAAGCCTTACGAATATTTCATACTAATATAAAATTACTAACTAGTAGAGACCAACCAATTCGCTCGCTTGTTATTACTTCTGCTTCATCTGGAGACGGTAAATCTACTGTTGCGTATCATCTAGCTCAAATAGCTACTGCAATGGGGCAAAGAGTACTACTCGTTGATGCGGACATGCGCCAACCACGAATTCATATTTTATCAGATATAGAGAATACTCTAGGATTAAGCAATCTCATTTCAGGAGATTTACTTTTAGAACAAGTAATTCAGCCAGAATCTTCAAACACTGAATTATGTATATTATCATCAGGAACCTTACCACCAGACCCGACAAAACTGCTTTCATCCTCAAGAATGACATCTCTAATGACTGATTTTCGTCTTACCTTTGATTTAGTAATTTATGATGCTCCTCCCCTAGTTGGTCTTGCTGACGTTAATTTACTGGCGCCTCACACCGACGGCATTGTGCTTGTTACAAGAATACACAAAACAGTGCGCGCGGCACTGAGACAAGCAATGGAAAACTTAAAAATGGCGCGAATTAATGTTTTAGGTATAGTAGTAAATGGTTAACGGGCGCCGAATACGATATATAATTTTGTAAAAAATAAGGGTAAAAGTATTTCTACTTACCCTAAACATAAAAAATAGTGTTTTTTTAATTTTACGTGGCGAATCTGATAATTAATTCCTCGCGAGACAATTGCATTAACATAGGGGTAAATTCAGATGGAGAGAATGCCAAGATGGATGGAATAATTGCTTCTAACTCTGGGTCTAACAAGCCAAAGCGAAACAAGAGCAAGTTTTCCACCACAGAGCGTTGCCCTTGCTCCTTACCAATCTCCTTACCAATCTCCTTACCAATCTCTTTACCAATCTCCTTACCGCGCTCTACGGTTTCTTGTTCCCACTCTAAGTAAGCTTGTGATAAGTTCATAAGTAATTCTTCTCTATCTTCATTATTATTCTCTGGGCTTATTCCTATATTAAGCTTCCAGGTGTAAAGTAGTGATAAAATCTTAGAACGTTTGGGATTACCTTTCGGCAGAGCTACTACATCCTCAACAGCTTGCTTTTGAGTCAAGCCTTTACCCAAAATTCTTAACCAAAGTGTTTCGGGAATACGCTGTAATTTGTCAATAGCAACAACCCGAGTTAAAAATACTTCTCCTACAAAATAAATACCATCTGGCCAAGAAGAGTCTCTATGAGCAGGCAGTTTACTTAACAGTTCATCGGAAAAAGTCGTTGAAATAATCCATAACCGTGGCAGTTCATCCTCAGATACCGTGTCCTCATCTCGTTTACCTTCACGTCGCAGTTCTGCTTCTAAATGGACTAATTTTCCAACGCAACTGCGAATTTCCCATTTTGTTGGTTGCTTGCGAAACGGTTCTAATAAACAGGGAGTTTCAGCAATTCTTGTTAAAATACCCAAATCTGGTAAGTCCTCTACAGGTGGTTGAGTTGATGGGACAAACCAAATATCAACAAATCTCGGTTCCCCAGGTATTTCCTCGCTGATTTTTACCTCACCTAATGGTGATAGACATTCTTTAAAGAATTGCTTTGAAAACTGATCAAATGGGTTTTTTGTCATTGAATTTAGACAGAGACACAGCCTGGGTTTCCTTTATCACCCAGCTTTTATTATCTGATAAAACTAATAGAAATAAAATACTTAATTAATAAATCTTGAAGATAACATCAGCTATGTTTCTATTATTACAAGCTATCATGAGGTGCAAAACATTTTTTGAACAAAGATTATATTTAACTCTACTATTAATGGCGCCACTAGAGCGTAATTCTAGCTTGCCTTGTAGAGAAGCTATAGTGTACACATAAATTTCCCACACCCCCGCCATCATCTTAGAAGGATACCGCTGGCGATTAAGGGGTTGGGAATAACACAAGCCCGAGATAGTCTAAAAATTTCAGCGTAGAGTCCAAGTCGTAATTCTTTGTGAAAAATAAGATTTCCGACTTCTTAAAGAAGTCGGGAATCTGGTATGCGCGATTTACATTAATGGTGCGTCATATAATTTTGCATAACATGACCCCGGTTGCCACGTTCAAATTACGACTGTATACTTTTTGACTATATTCCTCTGACAATTTTTCTGATGATTGAGGAAAGCGCGTTAGTGTTGCGTGTTGAATGTATTCCATAAATGGGCGCCGATATTTTTCGTATATTTCAAAGCTTTGAGTTATTGCTTGCATGTTGTCCCAATTATTGTTTTGAGCAATATTGGCAATTTGGGTGGTAATTGCAAGTGCATCCTCAAATCCTTGGTTGGCGCCTTGTGCCATAAAAGGTGGCATTCCGTGTGCTGCATCACCTACTAGTACAGTGCGTCCTGCACTCCATGTTAAATCACCAGAAGGAAGCGCGACTCTCCGAAACGCGCGGGTTTGGTCGATTACTAAAATATTCTTTATTCCATGCTTTTGTAAACCAAGTGCAGTTGCTAACCCTACTGGGCCTGCACCAACTATAACAACATCATAGATATTCATATGCGCGCGTCTGAAGGCGTATTTATCTAAATATAAGCCTTGCTGTATTTATTTTTGTAAACAATTGTAAAATAATGTAATAGAGGCAATTACACCTTGCTATTACGTACAAAGATATAAAAATTACCTATGTCATCAAATACAGAAACGTACAACCGCTCTCTTGCGCTCAATGAGTCCTCATCCGTACCTACATGGAAAATCAAGCTACTATATGATGGTGAGTGCCCTTTGTGTGTACGTGAGGTCAACTTTCTCAAGAAGCGAGATGCTGGTAGAGGAATAGTAGCTTTTGTAGATATTGCAGACGATAATTACAACCCTGATGTCAATGGTGGGGTTGACTTTGAAACCGCGATGGGTCGCATTCACGCAGTGTTACCTGATGGAACGCTGGTTAAAAACGTTGAAGTGTTTCGTCGTATTTACGAAACTTTGGGGATGGGATGGGTTTACGCCATAACAAAATTACCTGTTATTGGCGCCATTGCTGACTTTATATATACTATTTGGGCAGACTGGCGCCTTGCTTTAACAGGAAGACCAAATTTGGCGACAGTTGTGCGAGAGCGTCAAGAGCGCGCGGAGTGTACGCAGCGCTGCCGCATTGATTAATTTGTTTTGTATGGTGGGCAGTGCCCACCTTACCTTGCTATTTTTGCCAGGATAAATCTAGAAAATTTGCTAGCTTTAGAACAATTCTGGCGCCGACGTTACCATCCCACTCAGCGTCACCGACTTCGCATAAGTCAAAGCCAATAATTTTTCTACCACTGTTTACTAGTTCTCTAAATAAACAAAAAGCTTGTTCTAGCTCTAAACCTCCTGGTACTGGAGTACCTGTTTTTGAGCAAAGTTTTGGGTCTAAACCGTCAACGTCAAAGCTAATATGAACGTATTCGGGTAGATTATTAACGATTTCTCGACATAAGTCTATCCAAGTGGCGCCGGAATATTGTTTTTGCTTGATTAATGAGTCGTAGTAAGCAATTATTCGATTATTTGAGTTATTAATGAAATCGACTTCTTCGTGACAAATATCGCGTAAAGCGACTTGAACTAATTTGGAAATTTGCGGCATTTTCATGGCGTTAAACATGATTGATGCATGGGAATATTCAAATCCTTCATATGCGTTACGTAAGTCGGCATGTGCATCAACATGTAAAATTCCAAAATCAGGATATTTTGCGGCTAGCGCTTGGAAATAACCTAACGGTACACTATGGTCGCCACCTATAACACCAACTCGCTTACCTTTATTGAATGCTTCTTGACAGTTTTGAAATAACCATTGATTGACATTGGCGCCTGCTTGGTTTATTTCTGTAATTACAGGTGTTAAGTCTGGTGTTTCTGTGAGTGATTTACCTTGCTCTAGTCTTTCAATAATCGCTGCAGCGCGCGTGCGGTAGTATTGGTTTTTTTCTAAAATATCCTGGGGAATTTCTTGCATAAAAATTCCTTGCTTCCACCCATCAGGGTTGTCAAAGTCAAACAAATCTAATTGTGGTGATGCTTCTAATACTCTTTGTGGCCCCGACGCTGTGCCGGCGCCGTAAGATACAGTAACTTCCCACGGTACGCCAAAAACAATCAAGTTCGCTGACTCATAATCAAACGGCAAACCAAAAAGATTCCCATTCGCTTGACCTACTCCACTAGGGTTGTAGTCTTGGAGATTACCCATAACACGCAACATATAATAACTAAACCATTACTATGTTAAAGCTAAACTACCAAATCAAAAACTTTACCAAAGGCGCCAGCAAATACTTGTCCCAGCATAAATGGCTTTATATATGCCTAATTGCTGCATGTACTATCAGTTTGATTTTTACAGCACCGCAACTCGTTGCACAAACACCAAAAAGATTTGTTGCTGTGACTTTTGATGATTTACCCGTTATTACAGACCGTGACGGTGATGATATTATGCTTGATACTACAAATAAACTACTTGCTAGCATCACTAAAAATAAAATTCCTGCAATAGGTTTTGTGAATGAATACCAGCTTTTTGATGACGATACAGGCAAACGCGACGACTCGGAAGTTAACCTTTTACGCGCGTGGTTAAAAAAAGGTTTAGAACTTGGTAATCATACTTATTCGCACATTGACCTTAATAAATTAGGTTTAAAAGCTTACGAAGCAGATGTAATTAAAGGGGAAATGATTACAAAACGCCTTTTAAAGAATTATGGTAAAAAGATGCGTTATTTTCGTCATCCATATTTACATACAGGGCGCGACCAGAAAACAAAGCAAGGTTTAGAGAATTTTTTAGCAGCGCACGGGTATATAGTGGCGCCTGTAACGATATTTTTAGAAGACTGGACATTTAGCCATGCTTACGATAAAACATTTTTACATGGGAATAAAGCGATGATGCAAAAAGTTGGTCAAGCTTACTTGCCTTATGTTGAAAAAGGATTAGATTATTGGGAAAGACAGTCTGCAAAACTGTTTAAACGTGAAATAAAACAAGTATTACTTTTCCATGCCAATACAATCAACGCTAAATACTTTGGTGCCATTGCCGAAATGCTCAAAAAACGCGGTTACAAATTTATAACTTTAGATGAAGTATTACGCGACGAAGCATATAAATCAAAAGATAATTATGTAGGTGATGGAATTTCATGGCTTCATCGTTGGGCACTTACAAAAGGTAAAGAATTTGTTTTAGAAGGTAAGCCACAAGTTCCGGAGTTTGTTAGTAAAGCCGCGTAATATCGCAATTTGCTCTTTCCTATTAAAAATTTACCAGCTATACTAAACTATATAATAACTGAAATTTTCATTTCAAATGGTAATCAGGGGGTCAATGATGCAAATTCAGAATGACAATCAAATGGGTAAATTTTTAACAAACCTGACTGTAATAAATCGCGCAGACCAAATTCTTACTGAAGCTGGATATATACCTGAAGACCAAGTGCGTTCCGTTATGCTAGAGGATGTGTTAGTAGATACTGGCACCACTACTTTATATTTACCTGCGGATGTTATAACGAAATTAGGTTTAAAAATCTTGAAATAAGTTGATGTTGCAACTGCAACTGGTATTGGAACAGCAAGGATTTTTCAGGACGCAAAAATATCTCTTTGTGGTAGAGAAGGAACTTTTGAATGCTTAGAACTACCAGGAGGTAAAGACGCGCTTTTAGGTGTTATCCCACTTGAATCGTTAGGGTTAGAATTAGACCTTAAGAATCAAAAATTGAAAGTTTTACCAATAAGTCCAACTGAAACTTATCTAACGATTTTGTAAAAATTTATATTGTAGAGACGCAACTAATCGCGTCTCTACGGCTATCATATAGAGTGTGTGTACCAGCGTGTAACTTATGGTTCTACAAGCTCCTCCCCAGATAAAACAGCCAACCATCACTTGGGAAGCACTTCCTGATGACTTTGCTCTACCAGATGACCCTGTGGAAAATATACAACAACCCCCTCTTGCTGCTGGACTTACTGATGCGTTAGGTGCAGCGGGTCGTATTCAACCCCAGATGCTAATAGGTTCTAATTTTGGACTTGTTGCAAATCTTAATAAAAAAACAGTCGTTAAAGCACCAGATTGGTTTTATGTACCTAGTGTAAAACCTGTGGTGCCAGATGTAATTCGGCGTAGCTATACTCAGAATTTAGAAGGTGATCCGGTTGCAGTTGTAATGGAGTTTCTCTCGAATGAGGATAACGGAGAACTTTCTGTACGCACGACTCCACCATATGGAAAACTCTACTTTTACGAGCGCGTTCTCGCTGTTCCTACATATGTAACTTATGACCCCTACGAGGCAATTTTGGAAATACGGCGCCTGCAAAACAAACAATACGTATTACAGGAACCATCCGAACAGGGGCGCCATTGGATTCCCGAATTAGAGTTATTTTTAGGAATTTGGCGAGGTGAGCGATTGTGCCAAACGATGAACTGGCTAAGATGGTGGGATGCAGATGGTAATATGTTGCTATGGAGTAGCGAGCAAGCTGACCAAGAACGTCAACGTGCAGAGCAAGAACGTCAACGTGCAGAGCAAGAACGTCAACGTGCAGACAAGCTAGCCGAAAAACTACGTGAATTCGGGATAAACCCTGATGAATTAGCTTAAAAATTGTGGCGCTTATCCCATTATTAGGAGGCGCCTTCCGCATCTGACACTTGGGTATTTTCCTCTACTGCTTCCCAAAACTGATCAGAAGAAAGACCTTTTCCTTGCTTGATGCTATTACGTGATTGATTAAGAATTGCTTGCAAACGAGGTGAGCGCGATAGCAATAAATTCTCCAAATCATCATCATCATTTGGAGCAATAAGCACAGCAACCGCTTTACCAAGTCATAATTAGGCTCTGATTATAGCTGGGTTGGCAATAAAACAAAGAGTACACCCTCAAAAATAAAGTTGGCGCCTCATATATTATTATGCTACAGTATGTAGTAAGACAGTAATACAAAGCGATGCTATGGTTTGGGTTCTGTATGCCCAACTGGTGCGCTCTTAAGATTCAATTGTGCGTATGCCGCGTCAGCAGTAACTGTCCGATAGTGTGATTAGCTCAGTTGGCAGAGCATCCGAAGAATCGGCTGGACGAAGGTTCGAGTCCTTCATCATACACCACAAAAGTTAGCTCATTAGGAAGAGCGGTCGGCGTTTAACCGATTGGTAGTAGGTTCGAGTCCTATACTTTTACCAACCTTGTCCGGGTCAAAAGACACTACTTTGAGGAAGTAGCTCCAACAAAAATGGAAAAAGGGAGAAATCCCAAAACGGTTCGATTCCGTTATTTGACAAACTCTGTGGTGCAGGTGCGCGTTGAAAGCTCGTCTTCGTGATGAGCGTTAATGCAACGGTGAAGGCGCCTGTGCGTTTACATTTTCTCTGACTTGAGTATGTCCTTCGTTTGTAACATCCAATTTCTTTATAAAATTTGGAATTAGCAAACTGAACGATATATGTGAGTGTTGTTTGCTGAACTACCGAAAGGTACTTGAGTGATAACAATCTTAATCCAGTAGAAAAATATGTATCTGCCCGCATCTAAACTGTAGACACTTGCACTTGCAGAGTTTATAATATTTCTATATACTACAAATACTACAAAAAGTCTGCTTCAGTGGACTAAAACTATTAGCTTGCGGGTTTTCAATTCCAAGCGGAGGTTATACAAAATGGCTTTATTTAATCTTGAATGGATAAAAATACCTAAACTATCTATCAATATTACTATGTGGAAAACCTTTTATATCAAACCTAACGAACTGGGAGTTTTGTATCACCGCAGCGATTTTAAGAAAATATTGCAGCCTGGTACTTATACTTATTTTGGTAGCCACTGGCAAGTTAAAGCATATGACCTCAACGTGCCAGAAGCCAAAATTGATAACTTAGAATTGTTGCTGCGAAACCACGGTTCGGAGTTAGAGGATTACTTATTAATAGTCAGAACTGCTTTTAACCAAGCAGCTTTGGTACGCTTTGGTCAAAACTGGTTGAGTGTTGCACCAAATCAACTGCGCGCGTTTTGGCGTGGTTTTATTGAAGTGGAAACACATATCTTTAATTTGGAGGAAAGCTTAGAGTTACCGTCTGAGTTTGTTCAACAAACGCGCGCTCTTGCTATGAATGGAATCAAAAAGTTCCAAATTTCCGAGTCTGAGATTGGCTTACTTTATGTGCAAAATAACTTTGTTCGACCTTTAGAACCAGGTGAGTATGCATTTTGGACTTTTGATAGAGATGTAGCTGTTCGTACTCTCAGTCGAATTATCCCAAATCCTGATTTTCCACCCGAAGATGTTTTGATTCAAAGACATCCTGATTTTGTTGCTGCTTATTGTGAAGTGGCGCAATTACTGAGTACTCAAGTAGCTATTGTTAGATATCAAGGTAAAGCTATTTCTATACTGGCGCCATCTAGTCGCAAGCTGTTTTGGCAAGGTGTAGAAGTTGAAGTTATTGATATCAGCACAGATGCTAAGTTACCACCTCGCTTGGTAGCTGAATTAAACTCTGGTTTACCTGAAGTAACTTATCTTGCTTGCAAGAGTTTACATTTATGCGAAGTTAAGGCACAGCACGTCGGTTTACTATATATTAACCAAGAGTACAAGAGTGAGCTTCAGCCTGGAGTTCATGCATGGTGGATATTTGGACGGTCTTTCCAAACTGAAGTTTTTGACTTGCGTCAACAATCAATGGAAGTATCAGGTCAAGACATTCTTTCTAAAGATAAAGTGCCTTTGCGGTTAAACCTGACAGCTGGTTATCGTATTGTAGAACCATTACGAGCAAAAAATGCTTTGTCAGATATTAGTAATTTCTTGTACAAAGAATTACAGTTTGCTTTGCGTGGAGCTGTTGGTGAAAAGACGCTGGATGCTTTGCTGGAAGATAAAGGCGCCGTTGATACGAGTATTTCTGAGTATATCCGATCGAAAACAGTTGACTATGGAATTGAAGTAGCTTCTGTAGGGGTTAAGGATATTATTCTACCTGGTGAGATTAAGACTATTTTGAGTAAAGTAGTCGAAGCCGAAAAAGCTGCTCAAGCTAACGTGGTTAGGCGCCGTGAAGAAACTGCTGCAACTCGCAGTATGCTAAATACCGCTAAAGTTATGGAAGATAACCCCGTTGCTTTGCGGTTGAAGGAACTCGAAGTGCTAGAACGAATTGCCGAGAAAATTGAGAAAATTCAAGTCAATGGTAGTTTGGATAGCATTTTGACTGAGTTAATTAGCATTAATAGACAATAAAGTTTTGGATAATTGTATGGTGGGCAATGCCCACCATACTGCACAGTTCGTATGCCTGTGCTACGAGTAACGTGGGTACTAGTTTATTTCTCCAAGTAAGATGAATGAAGTTTTTAGTTGTGTAATTACTTGCGTTGTAACTTCACTGACTGCTAATCCTCCAGCTGTACGGTAGCGCACTGAACGCAAAATTACTATATCCGCGTTTAACGCTTCTTGAGTAATTATTCTGGCTATATCATTACCTTTTACTGTTTTAATAGTTGTGTTTATTTTTGATTGGTTATTCGAGGCTATATCTAAAATTTTTGATTCAAATACTTCTACTTGAATTTGTGTGGTTTTTAGGTTACGAATGTGTAATAAAATTATTTCTGCTTGATTTCCTTCAGCCAGTATTTGAGCAAACCTAATGGCACCTGTTGTTTGAGATGTTAAATCTCCGACGGGTACGAGGATTTTTTTAAACTCTGTTGGACTTTTTAAAAGACGAGTTACGGCAACTGGACAGTGAGACGACCAAAAGATACTATCAATTATATTACCAAATAATTTTGCCTTTAAACCGATATTTTGCGACCAACCTAATATTAACAAGTTTGCGTCTTGCTCTCGACTAGCACGACTAATACCTAAAGCTATGTCATCATCTATCCGAATAGCAGGTGCCACCTCAATATTAAATTCTTTACTAATCTCTGTTGCTGAGTCTAATCTTTGCCTTGCTTGTATAAGCGCCGTTTTCAATTGAGGATTATCCATTTGGATATGTCCTTTTGTTATTGCTAATGGCACCAGTCGTCCCGATTCGTGACGAGCCAAAAGTGCCGCTATTTCCAATAAATAACGTTGAGTTTGCGGGTTATAAATTGGAACTACTACAGTAAATGCTTGGTTAATTTTGTCTGACACATCATCACGGTAATTACTCCACCAGGTTGAGAGGGGTTCCGAAGCGACATCTGTCTGAGAGACAATGAGAGAACTGGCAAATCTAGCTGTTATTACTGGACCAAGAATAGCGGTAACTAGCATTAGGACTATAACACTATTTAAGACAGCACTATTAATTAGTCTTTCATTGCTTGCGTTTATAGTTTCATAAGCAACTAATGTAGCGGCGAGTGTGGCAGCTACTTGTGGCAAAGATAATGACCACATTGTTAACAGTTCTGCATTGTTATAACGGTAGAAAAGTTTAGCTAGATATGCGGCGATAAATTTACTACCAATCAAACCAATGACTATTGCCGCTGTTAAACCTATAGAACTTAACGTTTTGATAAATGCTGGAATATCAATTAGCAATCCCATGTCTATGAAAAAACAGGGGATAAATAAAGCGCTGCCAATAAACTCTATTTTTTCTTTGACTGGACTACGACCTAAAACGTCGTTTACTGCTAATCCCGCTAGAAAGGCGCCAACTATTTTTTCTACACCAATAATTTGGGCGCCTACCGATGCTAAAAACAATGCTAGTAAAATAAATAAAAATTGGTTACTTTGCTCATCACCAGTACGTTTAAAAAATTCTTTCCCTACCCAATCAAAACCAAATAAAACAATTACTGAATAAATAACTAATCCACCTAATAAAATAATTAAACTCAAAGGTGTAAATTCTCCACCATGAATTCCTACACATACTGCTAGTACTAATAAAGCACCTGTATCTGTGAAAATGGTGGCGCCGATAGTAACTGTTACGGCCTCATTTGCTACTACTCCTAAACGACTGACGATTGGATACGCTAAAAGTGTATGCGAAGCAAGTAAAGAACCAATCAAAACAGAACTATTCCAACCAAAATTAAATATTCTTCCAATTGTAATACCCGCAATCATTGGAACTATGAATGTTAAAAATCCAAATCCTATTGAACGATTTTTTGTTTTCCGAAATTGTTCTAAGTCAATTTCTAACCCTGCCACAAACATTAGATATATTTTACCAATTTCAGATAACAGTTTAACGGTTTCTGACTCAGGATTGAGAAATTTTAATCCGCTATCACCCAAAATTACACCTGCTACTAGCAAACCTACTAGTCCAGGTAATTTTAGCCGCTCGAAAAGTGGCGGGATTGTAAATATTACTATTAATAGAATGGTAAATGCAATTATAGGACTATTTATAAGCACTTTTAGTATCCTTTTTATTACTTTTAGGCGAGTGAGAACAAACGAATTGCTTGTAGGATAATGCCTCTCTTCTTTTTACAGTTCTACCTTTAGACGGGGTTTTTATGCAATGTTAATAAATCACTTATATAAATTGGCTATACTGATGTCACAATATACGCTGTTAATAACCCCAGTAATTCCCTAGTCGCAGGTACTGCTCGTTATCCTTTACCCGAAGCCGTGATGATTTCGCTAATGTTAGCGTTAGGTATCTATCTTGGATATCTGTGAATTTCTCCATGCTTTCGGTTGAATATGCAAGACTGGCAACGGATATAACGGATGTAACGGATAAGTGATTGGTAACAACTGCAACAAAAATTGTAAATCAACGTCTAGGTCTCTAGAAAGCCGATTTGTTTACGTTATGAGATGCACGAGAATTATTTAATTATGTTGAAGTTATCAAGCAATAATAAAGACTTTAGATATTGGTTAGTAAAATCAAAATTAGTAGGAGTCAGCTTTTTTGTATCTATTTTTTTAGGTGTAATTTTATCGCAACCTGCTAGCGCTTGTAAGCCTGCACCCGGAAGTACACCTGCTACTTTAGCGACAAGAGTAGATAATACTCCTTATGTTTTTGATGGTACTGTGATTCGAGTGAATGAAGATAAAGTCACTATTCGAGTCAAGCGCTATTTTAAAGGTAAAGGTTCAAGAGTTGTTACTTTAACAGGGTTTAATCGCACTTCCTGTGATAACTTTATCACTACTACTGGCACCCGCTATTTGTTTTTTGCCAAACCTGGAGAAAAAAAGATTTGGAATGCGGTTTATGATGGCGCCTTTGGTTCGGTACGTGAGTGGTCTAATGATACTGAAAGTGAGTTGAGGCAGTTGGGTTTACTAGGTAGAAGGAAATAAATTTTACCTATAGATTCCCGACTTCTTTAAGAAGTCGGAAATCTAACTAACTATCTAACTAATTTTGAATCTTACTTTGAATATAACCGGGAAGTGCAAACGCTGCTTGATGAATATCTGGGTTGTAGTAGCGCAGGTTATGCAATGCCGTAAATTGCGCTGAAGAGTCACGGTCAAAGTTAGTTACTGGGTGTTGTCCTTGTTTTGAACAATATGTCAAACTCCACATTCCTGTGGGATACATGGGTATAAATACTAAGTATGGATGTACAAAGTCGGCGCCGAATACTTCCTTAAGACATTGATTTAAATCTACAAATGCATCAGGATGAAATAGGGGTGACTCGCTCTGTATTGTTACTACTCCACCTGGACGTAAGCAACGATACACATCTTCATAAAATGATTTGCTGAAAAGTCCTTCTGATGGGCCAACAGGGTCGGAAGAGTCTATAATTACTAAATCATAAGATGCATTGGCAGCATCTTTGACGAATTTAATACCGTCATCAATGAGTAAATTTAGCTTTGGATGTTCTAAGGCTGATGATATTGTGGGTAAAAACTGCTTGCTAGCGCGCACTACAACTTCGTCAATTTCGACCATTGTCACTTGTTCTATTCCAGGGTGACGCATCAGTTCCCGAATTGTACCACCATCTCCGGCGCCTATCACTAACACATCTTTGATACCTGGATTAGCAAACATTGGTACATGAACAATCATCTCATGATAGTTAGCCTCATCCGATTCGGTACACATAACCATTCGGTCAATGGTCAGCATTTTCCCTCGGTCATATGTATCAAATACTTCTACTACTTGAAATGGCGATTGTTCTCTAAAAAGAGATTCTCCTTTAATACGAATCGAAAGCGCGCTTTTGCTGTTGTGGTCTATTACCCATTCATCTGGGTTGAATTGAGATGATGATGATGTATCGAGTGTAGTCATTTAAAGCGCGCTCCCTATCAAACATGTCAAATGCCAGTGGTATAGTATACATGACTTTGGTATCTAGAAACCCGACTTCTTGAAGAAGTCGGGTTTCTAAATTTAGTTTGTAAATTTAGAGACCTATTTTTTGTTACCATTTAAAATTCGAGAGAATAAGAACACGGATTTTATATATGAGCAAGGGCACGCTGTTTGATAAAGTTTGGGAATTACATACTGTTGGTACGTTGCCATCTGGGCAAACGCAGCTATTTATAGGACTTCACCTGATACACGAAGTTACTAGTCCCCAAGCTTTTGCGATGCTACGCGAACGGGGGTTGAAAGTATTATTTCCAGAACGTACTGTGGCAACGGTTGACCATATTGTTCCTACTGATAACCAAGCGCGTCCATTTGTTGATACTCTTGCCGAAGAGATGATGCAGGCGTTGGAGCGTAACGCCAAAGATAATAATATTACTTTTTATAATATTGGTTCGGGCAGTCAGGGAATTGTTCACGTTATTGCACCTGAACAAGGTTTGACTCAACCAGGTATGACTATTGCTTGTGGTGATAGTCATACTTCCACACATGGCGCCTTTGGTGCTATTGCTTTTGGTATTGGTACAAGCCAAGTTCGTGACGTTCTCGCTTCGCAAACGTTGGCTTTGGCAAAGCTAAAAGTTCGTAAAATTGAAGTTAACGGCGCCTTAAAACCAGGTGTATACGCCAAAGATATTATTTTGCACGTTATTCGTACCCTTGGTGTTAAAGGTGGGGTTGGGTATGCATACGAATTTGCTGGAACTACCTTTGAAGCGATGAACATGGAAGAACGAATGACCGTTTGTAACATGGCTATTGAAGGTGGCGCCCGTTGTGGTTATGTTAATCCTGATAAAATAACTTACGATTATCTTAAAGGACGCGACTTTGCTCCCAAAAGTGAAGACTGGGATAAAGCTGTTGCATGGTGGGACTCGATAAAAAGTGATGATAACGCTGAATATGATGATGTAGTTGTTTTTAAAGCCGAAGATATTCCTCCAACTGTCACTTGGGGAATTACACCAGGTCAAGGTATTGGAGTTGACCAACAAGTACCAACTCCCGAACAGTTG
Organism: Calothrix sp. CBUCES-K 9914; assembly: GCF_059640475.1. Classification (NCBI taxonomy): domain Bacteria; kingdom Bacillati; phylum Cyanobacteriota; class Cyanophyceae; order Nostocales; family Calotrichaceae; genus Calothrix; species Calothrix sp. CBUCES-K 9914. The sequence goes on along the minus strand of NZ_JBXXZH010000099.1, from coordinate 2,182 downwards.
AGCGAAGATGACCGCGTAATAGCCCAAGAAGCATACAAATATATGGATTTGGCGCCAGGTCAAGCTATTGAAGGTACTAAAATAGATGTATGCTTCATTGGTAGTTGTACGAACGGACGTATAAGTGACTTACGCGAAGCTGCAAAAATTGCTAAAGGGCGCCAAGTTGCTTCTGGTATAAAAGCCTTTGTTGTTCCAGGTTCAGAACGAGTTAAAAAACAAGCAGAAGAAGAAGGACTCGATAGAATTTTTGTGGAAGCTGGTTTTGAATGGCGCGAAGCTGGATGTTCAATGTGTCTAGCAATGAACCCCGATAAATTAGAAGGACGACAAATTAGTGCTTCTTCTTCTAACCGTAACTTTAAAGGGCGCCAGGGTTCTGCAAGCGGTCGTACTTTATTAATGAGTCCCGCAATGGTTGCTGCTGCTGCTGTTAAAGGTCAAGTCTTTGATGTACGCGAGTTAGTGTAGGTTGGGTGGAGGCTAAAGGAACCCAACATTATCTATGTAAGAGGGACGGGGCTTGCGATGCCCATCCCACAAGATTTCAACAAGATTTTCAGTTAAAATTTCTAACATTTATATGCCAAGCGAAGTAAAATCAGTATCTGGTCGCGCTATTCCTTTAGTAGGTAATGACATTGACACCGACCGTATTATTCCCGCGCGCTTTCTACGTTGTGTTACCTTTGACGGGTTAGGTGCCCATGCTTTTGAAGATGACCGTATTGCCCTCAAAGGTCAACATCCTTTTGACCAACCGCAATATCAAGGCGCCAATATCTTGGTAGTCAACCGTAACTTTGGCTGTGGTTCATCGCGCGAACACGCACCGCAAGCTTTATCAAAATGGGGTATTACAGCGGTAGTTGGTGAAAGCTTTGCTGAAATATTCTTCGGTAATTGCGTAGCAATGGGAGTACCTTGTTTAACAGCCGATAGCGAAACAATCAAACAACTCCAAGACCTAATTACCGCAAACCCAGAAGTATTAGTAACAGTAAACCTAGAAACAATGCAAGTCCAATCTAACGACTTTACAGGCGCCGTCTCAATAAGTGAAGGAGCAAGAAACATGTTCGTTTCAGGTTCCTGGGACGCATGTGGACAACTAGTAGCGCAAGCAGAACAAGTCAAAGCTACAGCCGCAAAATTACCATATATAGCTTGGAAGTAAAGTAGGGTGCGTGATGCCTACAACTTTTCATCAACAAACATTACAATCAAATGGCATCAAGCACCATATGTTTGGTCATACTTGTATCAATTGATTAAAATATGGAGATAAGCTTCGGCGACAGTAAACTGCAAAAACTATGTGAGCAACAAGACCTAGCACAAAGAAAATTGGGTGCTAACTGTGCTAAAAAACTTAAAAATCGCTTGGCTGACCTTGCTGCTGTTAATTCAGTTATGGAATTAGTTTCGGGTCGTCCCCATCCTTTAAAAGGAGACCGTGCTGGCGAATTTACTGTAGACCTAGATGGTGGTAAACGTCTCGTATTTAAACCAGCAAATGACCCTATTCCTTTGAGGGAGGATGAAAGTGTTGATTGGTTAAGAGTTACTGCTATTTGTATTATTTTCATAGGAGATTACCATGATTGAAGCAAACCGTCCTTTTACTCCAGACTGGGTATCTGCCCCTGGTGATACCATTGCTGACTTATTAGAAGAACGTAATTGGACACAAGTACAGTTAGCAGAACAATTGGGCTACACAACAGAACATATCAGCCTACTTATTAATGGTAAAGTATCTATAAACGAAGAAACAGCTTTAAAACTTGAGCGAGTACTGGGGAGTACAGCAGCATTTTGGCTAAATCGTGAAGCCCAGTACCGCGACAACCTTGCTCGAATAGAAAAAAGCCGCTTGCAGGAGAAAACCGCCTAGTTTTCAAGTCCCTAGAAGCATCAGTAACAGAAAACCTAGAAACAATGCAAGTCCAATGTAACGACTTTACAGGCGCCGTCTCAATAAGTGAAGGAGCAAGAAACATGTTTGTGTCAGGTTCCTGGGACGCATGTGGACAACTAGTAGCGCAAGCAGAACAAGTCAAAGCGACAGGAGCAAAATTACCCTACACAACCTGGAAATAAACGTAGGGTGGAATGACACTATTTCACGCATTTTGAGGCGCCAATAAATTGGAGTAGGGTGCGTGAAAGCTATTACTAT
>NZ_JBXXZH010000098.1:0-31290 GCF_059640475.1 Calothrix sp. CBUCES-K 9914 | reverse complement strand
AGTAACGGTTTGATTTACAATAACTGATCCCCCCTAACCCCCCTTAATAAGGGGGGAATAAGAGGTGCTTTTAGCCGAGCTTAATAACAGGGGAATAAGAGGTGCTTTTAGCCCCCCTTATTAAGGGGGGTTGGGGGATCTTACTCTATTCCTTTTAGTATTAGATTCACAGTTACATAAATAGGAAATAAATATCATGACTATTGCATTAGAACGTCCCAAGAAAAAAACACGTTCAGCAGAAATTCGTGAACAGCTTGGATATCCCATTATTGATACTGATGTACATACCCAAGAATTTCCCCCAGCATTTTTAGATTATCTAGAACAAGTAGCAGGCGCCGCAATTGTAGAAAAGTTCCAAGAACACTTACCAGGTTCATCGCGTTCCAAATGGTTTAGTCAGACTTGGGAAGAACGACGAGCTTATAGAACAACACGTCCTCCTTTCTGGACTCGTCCTACAAACGATGCTTTAAATTTAGCAACTATTAGCTTACCCAAATTACTACACGAGCGCTTACAAGAAGCAGGTACAGACTTTGCTGTTGTGTACCCAAACTTAGCAACAATGGCGCCACATATTGGTCATCCAGATATGCGACGTGCAGTATGTCGCGCGGCTAATACATACCATGCTGAAATTTTCCGTCCTTACGCTGACCGCTTAACACCAATTGCTTCTATTCCAATGCATACTCCTACTGAAGCGATAGAAGAATTGGAATATGCAGTCAAAGTATTAGGACTAAAAGCAATTCAAATACCCGGTCATGTCCGGCGCCCAATTCCTGCTTTTGAGAAATATGGTGAGGAAGTCGCGAATGAAGCAATTTGGATTGATACATTTGGTTTAGATAGCAAATACGACTATGACCCATTCTGGGCAAAATGTGTAGAACTCAAAGTTGTACCTACCACACATTCTAGTGGTATGGGTTGGATAAATCGCCGCTCGATTTCCAACTACCAATATAATCATATTGGTCACTTTGCCTCTGCTGGTGAAGCATTGTGCAAATCTTTATTTTTTGGTGGAGTTACTCATCGTTTTCCCACATTAAAATTTGCTTTCTTAGAAGGTGGTTCTGCATGGGGCGCCAGTTTGTATGCTGATTTAGTATGGCACTGGTATACACGCAATGAAGACCATATGTTAGAACATAACGACCCTAGCAAAATTAATCGTGAAGAACTTCTAGAGTACTACGTTCGTTACGGTGGTGAACAAGTCAACGGTCGTTTAGACGAACTAGGAAGTGGTTTAGGATTCCATGCTAACTTGTTATCTCCTCCAGACCCAGGTGAACAAGATGAATTTGCCCTTGCAGGAGTTAAAATTCCCGAAGACGTGCGCGCGCGCTTCTTAAATCATTTCTACTTTGGTACAGAATCAGATGATACCCGTGTCGCTCATGCATTTAACCGCAAAGCAAACCCCTATGGCGACCGTGTAAAAGCATTCTTAGGTTCAGACTCAGGTCATTGGGATGTTCCAGATATTACTGCTGTCACCGCAAATTCCTACTCATTTGTTGAACGTGGCATATTGAACGAAGAAGACCTCCGCTACTTCTTATCTATTCACCCAATGGAGTTATACACCAGTCTCAACCGTGACTTCTTCAAAGGTACATCTGTAGAAAAAGCAGCTGAGGAATACCTGGCCAATAATAAAAATTAAATAATTTCAAAACACTCTTGTGGAGCGGGCATCCCTGCCCGCCCATACATAAACAGGCAAGGATGCCTGTTCCACAAGATTTTTCCACAATAATCAAGGTAAACTACTATGACCATTGCATTAGAACGTCCAATCCAAAAAAGCAAATCTGCTCAAATTCGTGAACAACTGGGTTATCCTATCATTGATACTGATGTACATACCCAAGAATTTGAACCAGCAGTATTAGATTATTTAGAGCAAGTAGCAGGAAGCGCAATAGTAGAACGCTTCAAAGAACATTTACCAGGCGCCTCACGTTTCAAATGGTATAAACAAACATGGGAAGAACGGTTTGCGTATCGTAGCAACCGTCCTAACTGGTGGGGGCGCCCAACTAAAAACACTTTGAATTTAGCTACTATTAGCTTGCCCAAGTTACTTCATGAAAGACTTCAAGAAGCAGGTACAGATTTTGCCGTCGTGTATCCTAACTTGGCAACAATGGCACCGAACATTGGTAATGAAGAAATGCGACGTGCAGTATGTCGTGCGTTGAATATCTACCATGCTGATATATTCCGCCCATATGCAGACCGCATTACACCAATTGCAGCAATTCCAATGCACACTCCTACTGAAGCAATAGAAGAATTGGAATATGCAGTAAATGTACTAGGGTTAAAAGCAATTCAGATACCTGGTTATGTTCGGCGCCCAATTCCTGCTTTTGAAAAGTATGGTAAAGAAGTAGCAAACGAGGTAGTTTGGATTGATAACTTTGGCTTAGACAGCAAATATGATTATGACCCATTCTGGGCGAAGTGCGTAGAACTCAAAGTAGTTCCTACCACCCACGCATCAAGTCAAGGTTGGACAACTCAACGCTCAGTTACGAATGCTCAGTATAATCATATTAACCACTTTGCCTTTGCAGCAGAAGCGCTGTGCAAATCTTTGTTCTTTGGTGGTGTGACTCGACGCTTCCCCAATTTAAAATTTGCCTTTATGGAAGGTGGTTCTGCTTGGGGCGCCAGTTTGTATGCTGATATAATTTGGCATTGGGAAACCCGCAACAAAGAGCATTTATTAACTCACAACAACCCTGCCATCGTAGATAAAGAAGAACTCAAAGAGCTTTATACTCGTTATGGTGGTGAACTAGTGCATGGTCGCTTAGATCAACTTGGTGATGGTTTAGGATTTCATAGTAAACATTTTGCACCTGAAGACCCAGGAGAGTTAGACGAATTTGCTGATGCTGGTATTGAGAAACCAGAGGATGTGCGCGACCGTTTTTTAAATCATTTCTATTTTGGTACAGAATCAGATGATACTCGCGTGTCTCAAGCTTTTAACCGCGCGGCATTACCTTTTGGCGACCGTGTAAAAGCTTTCTTGGGTTCTGATGCTGGTCATTGGGATGTGCCTGATATTACAAGCGTTACCGCTAATGCTTACAATATGGTAGAACGAGAGATTATTAGCGAAGAAGATTTACGCTACTTCTTATCAATTCATCCATTGGAATTGTATACAAGTCTTAATCGTGATTTCTTTAAAGGTACGGTGGTTGAGAAAAAAGCTGAAGAATATTTGATAAATGTTGGTCGATAAATAACCAGTATTGATCCCCCCCAACCCCCCTTAATAAGGGGGGGCTAGAAACTCTATTTTTTTCCTTTAATAAGGGTGACTATAAACCTTCTTGTTTCCCCCTTATTAAGCTACGGTGTATAGACATCTTTATAATTTTCCTTAATATCTCACCTTTGTGTCTTTGTGGTTTATTCTTTTTATGAACCACAAAGGCACAAAGAACACGAAGAAAGAGAAGAAAAGTGACTTTTAGAGACTTGTGTATACACAGTAGGGGGCTAGGGAGGATAAATTACTAATTTGACATCTGATGATAAAATGTTGGAGTTCCAATGGTTACAACTATTCCTAATTACGACCCGACTTTATTTCAAGGCGCCGCTTGGTACTACGCGCGCTACCGAGCAAAGTATCCTCAAGCCTTATTTGATTTATTAGCTGATGTCTTTAACCTTGATGGTACAGAAAGATTACTCGACCTAGGCTGTGGCGCCGGACTAGTGGCTATTCCTTTTCATAACCGCTTTGCCGAAGTGGTAGCGCTTGACCCAGATGCAGATATGCTCACTGAAGCGCAAGAGCAAGCTGTAAATGCTGGCGCCACTAATATTCGTTGGATTCATGACCGTGCAGAATCTCTAACTGAGGATTTGGGCAAGTTTAAATTAGTAACAATGGGACGTTCGTTTCATTGGATGCAGCGAGAGCTTGTATTATCCAAACTTGATTCTTTAATAAATAACGATGGCGGTATTGTTATTATCAAAACAAACGAGAATACTTGGGAGAGCCAACACCCTTGGAAACAAACTGCTATTGCCGTTGTTAAACGCTGGTTAGGTGATAGGCGCCGCACAGGTAAAGGTGGAGAAGGAGATTGGAAACCATTAGAAATACCTCATGAAACTGTTTTAGCAAAGTCTTCTTTTTCCAATATTACGTCCTACGAAGTTAAATTTGAGCAATCTTGGACGATTGATTCATATTTAGGCTACCTTTATTCAACCGCATTTGCTTTACCATCTTTCTTCGGCAACAACCGCGAAAAATTTGAGGGAGATTTAAAAGCCTCTTTATTAGCAGTGGAACCATCTGGACAGTTTAGTGAGGTGTTACCAGTTACAGCTTTGGTCGCTACAAGATAAATTTCTACAAAAACTATACTATTTAAACAAATGTTCTGTAAATTAAAGTCTGATAATTTTGCAATATTTCGCCGCTTCACCCTATTTTTGGCGCCAGGATTATTAGCTTTAACAACTTCCTTGACGTTGGTTAGTTGCGCTCCTACAACCCAAAAATCAGAAACTTCATCTTCTGTTAATGCAAATGTACTAAATACTCAAACGAGTGGTATCAAAACTAAGGTACTTCGGATGGGGTATCAACAAGCAGGTGATTTAGTTAGAATTACAAAAGTTCTAGAAAAACGTTTAGAACCTCTGGGTGTAAAGGTCGAGTGGGCACAGTTTGCTCAAGGGCCCCAGTTAATGGAAGCCATGAATGTTGGTAAAATCGATTTGGGTTCTGTTGGTGAAACTCCCCCTATTTTCGCACAAGCAGCAGGCGCTAGAATCGTATACGTTGTTGGTTCGCGACGTGATGAAAATAGTGGTAGAGGAAGCGCTATAGGTGTCCCACCAGATTCCCCCATTAAAAACATAAAAGACATAAAAGGTCAAAGAGTCTTCTTTCAAAAAGCTTCTGCATCTCACTATTTTCTGCTTAGAGCTTTAGAAGATGTAGGTTTGAACAAAGACGACATTCAAAAGGTGAGTTTACCTACCGTAGAATCTAACGCTGCATTTCTACAAGGAAAAATTCCTGTTTGGGTGACTAACGACCCATACCTAGCTCTAGCAGAAAAAGAAAATAAAATTAGAGTCCTCAAAACAGCCGAAGGACTAGACTCACCAGGTGGATATTATATTGGCGGCAAGCAGTTTGCAATTGAGAATCCAGAATTACTGCGAGTAGTTATTGAAGAAATAGATAAAATTCAACGTTGGGCAGAAGCGAATCCCAAAGATGCTGCACAGCTAATTGTACCATTTCAGAAACTACCGCTCGATATCATGGAGACAGTTGTAAAGCGCCGTACCCTTGGGTTAAGACCTATTACCCCAGATTTAATCAAAGAACAGCAAAAAGTTGCAGATTACTTCTACAAAAATGGTGTAATTCCTCAATCTGTAAATATCCAAGAAGCAACGCTTACACCAGAACAATACGCTGCAATTACTCCTCCATCAATTAGTCAAAAATAGTACCTATTTATTACTTAAAAAGGAATCATAAATTATGTCTAACAATTGGTATGAATGGCATGACCTCTACAATACTGACGCAAGACTACAGCAACGACTACAAATAGTTCGCGAATATATTTGGAATGCTATTGATGCATCTCCACGAGGAAAAATTCGAGTAGTTAGTGCTTGTGCAGGTGATGGACGAGATTTACTTGGAACTTTAGCTAGTCATCCTCGTAAATCTGATATACATGGGCGCCTCGTTGAATTAAATCCAGAACTTGCCCAACAGGGACGAGATAAAATTGAATCAGCAGGTTTGTCACAACAGCTTGAATTTATAAATGGCGACGCTACAAACTCTTCTAGTTATATAGGCGCCGTACCAGCAGATATTATAATTGTTTGTGGCATATTCGGTAACTTAGCGGACGAAGCAGAACTTAAGCGCTTAATTGGAAACCTTCCAAAACTTGCTAAAAAAGGCTCGTTTGCAATTTGGACGCGTGGTCATTCTGATGGTATCGCTCACTCTGAAACTGTTCGCAAAGTCTTCCGTGAAGCCGAATTTGAAGAAGTAAATTTCCGACTCACTCTAACAGGAGATATGGGAGTAGGAATTCATCGCTATCTTGGAGAAGGACTACCTTTACCTCAAAATCAACAGCTATTTGTATTTTCTGGGGCGCCGGATAAATATAGAGCTACTAGCACTGTATAAAACATCTTGTAATATCTTCTTGTAATATTTTGTGGAATGGGCATCCTTGCCATTGGCGTCAAGTTCAGAAAAATGGAACCTTGTCAAGCGTGGCGCCAGATATGGTTAAACTCAACACAGGGTGCGAGAAAAGCTATGAGTAAACCACGCAAAAAACCAGGCAATCCAGACTTTCGTCATCGCTCTTCGGTGCTGGCACCGAAGAGTGAAGAAATAGAAGCACGACTTTTTGAACTAGTGAGTCCAGGTGCGTTCACAACCCTTAAAGGATTAAAAGACAAGGAGCGCAGCTTGCGTTCAAGAATATTAACCCTACCCGTAATGGCAGCAATAGTACTAACTATAGTGTATCGGCAAGTACAGCACTTAACGGACGTATTACGTGTACTGGAATTTGAAGGTTTGATGTGGGTTGAGGCAACAAAAATAAGCCGACAAGCGTTATCTCAGCGCCTCAATACTTTACCTGCTGATTTATTTAAGGTGTTATTTGAACAAGTGGTACAGCAAATCGCAGCTAAAAACCGGACTATTGAAGATGCGTTTTTACTTACAAAACGTTTACTTGGTTTGTCGTATCTTTGGGTTGGTGGAGTAAACGGCATAAAAATGCTTTCTCTATGCAACTTGGATTTTTTATACCGTACTTAATGATTTATGCGCTGATGTCGCCATTGCTTTACAGCAGCCATTGGAACAAATTTCAACAGAAATGGTTTTCCGCAGTTTATATTTTTTTAACCCTTCGGGTGCGCCAGTTCCCTACGGCGCTCAACCCGCCTACAGGACTGGCTTACCGCGCGCAACTGCGAAATCCAGAGTTACAACTTATACCTTGGCTCGTGAAGAATCATCGCTCAATGGGTCTTATTAAAGCTGTGCGAAGGCGACACAGGAATAATGCCCAAAGGTCTCTTGACATATGGGCGCCAGCCTTAACTTGACGCCAATGGCATCCTTGCCCGCTACTATTGGTCTACCTTATTAATTTTATAGTATCTCTTTACCATAGAGACACAGAGATAAGAGAGTTGTAATTTGCGCCTAATAGTCGAAGTAAATAAATGGCAGACTACCCTGCGGCGCCAGTAGCCAAACGATGTAAAAGCATAATGGGACGAGTAGTAATTTGAGGTGCCAGTTGAATGCGAGTTTGAGATGACGCTTAAAAAAGTATGTTATTGCTATGCAGGTGAATACAGCACCTAGTAGAAGCGTAAGTTGGTACTGGCTAATTTTTAAAGCTTCAACATATACGAGTTGGGAAAATTGAGCATCGGCAGTGTGTCCCCAAAGACGTTGGGCTGCTAAAGTTGAGTCGCGGAGGTCAGGTAAGCGAAACCATATCCAGGAGGTAAATACCATTAACTGAGTTACGAACCATGCGAACATAACACCAATTGGTGATTGCCAAAAGTGTTCGAGAAATTCTATACGGTCGCTGATTTTATCTACGAGTCGATGCACTACTAAAGCTAAACCGTGCATCATTCCCCAAACGATAAACCCTAACGCGGCGCCGTGCCAAATTCCACAAACGACCATAACAAACATTAAGTTGACACATGTTCGTTCTAAAGAAACGCGCGAACCACCAAGAGGAAAATATAGATAGTTTCGCAACCAGTCTCCTAAAGTCATGTGCCAACGGCGCCAAAAATCAGCAATACTCGTGCTGAAGTAGGGAGAGTCAAAGTTTTCTGGCAATACCAAACCAAACAGCATTGCACTTCCACGAGCTATGTCAACGTAACCGCTAAAGTCTAAATACAACTGCAAACCATACGCGAATGTTCCTAACCATATATCAGTACTACCTGCACGTTGAAGGTTGCCAAAACAAATATCTACAAAAATACCAATGTTATCGGCGAGCAATCCTTTCTTGACGGCGCCACGGGCTATTAGCCATAATGCTTCGGCAATGATATTTGAGTTGGGTAGTGCGACTTTAAATTGGTTGGCTAGCTGGTGGTAGCGGGTTATGGGACCGGAAGTAACTTTGAAAAAGAGTAATTTGTAACTGGCAAATTTGATCAAATCTTTTGTTGCTGGGGCGCCGCGATATATATCTACTAAGTAAGCTATACACTCGAACACAAAGTAAGATATACCTAATGGCACCAGCAGTTTAAATGTATCTAAACCAAAGCCTTTGATTGTAGCTTCAGGTAAGGCAAACTTTAAAAACGGTATTAGATACTTGAAACCAAATAATAAAGCAATATTTAAAACTATTCCCAAACATACCAAACTTAAGCGGCGCCGATTCCAGTCTGCTTGAGCATATTGCCACTCGTCGTTAGATATACGCCAATCTTGAGTATGTTGTCCAGGTGAGGTGTTTTGTCCGATTTCTAGACCTAAACGATAATTTATGTAAACAAGTATTAATAGTAACGGTAAATACTGTGGTTGGTAGGATATATAAAAAACTACGCTTGCAATTAGGAGTACCCACAAACGCAGTTTTTCCTGACCAATACACCAGTAAATACCAAGAACACTTAGTAAAAAGAATCCGTATAATATTGAAATTAAACTCATTTTTTATTTATCCAAGGAATCATTGGGTCTTTGGCTAGCTTGTTGGAAACTTCGTAGGCGCCGTAGCGGTTCAGGTGACTAGGGTCAGAGAAAAAGTCGTTGTTTTGGGGAAAGAGCTGGTTTAAGTCGCGGAACACAAAATGCGAACGTTGGGTACTATTTTGCACTATGTACTCTTGAAACAACTGCTCGAACTGTGTGCGAACAGGGTCTAAATATTCGGCTGTTAAAGGCATATTGACGAATACTAAAGATATTTTTTGAGACTGAGTAAACTTTAATATCTCCTGAAAGGCTGCGTCTTGGTCGCCTCCAAGTAGAAATGATTTATAGTCGTTGTCGTAGCTACCGTTAACTTTTGGATGCTTTTGGTAGTAAATACTTGGCTCAAAACGTATCGATAACGGCAAAAACCCATCAAAGTCTACTGACTGTGCTGCTTCTTCTGCATCAGTAACATTTGACTTGGCGGGATTTTTCGATTTATCTGCAATATCTTTACCTGTTAAAGCATCTAAAGAACTACCTAATAATGCTTTGATTTGCTCGCGGTTTTGGTAAGTTCCTGATAAAGAAGCTAATCTATCGTTTAACCAGTTATTAACTACTTGATAGCTGTTTTGCTGTTGATTGGTTGAGTCATCAGGTTGTTTATTTGTTGTACTATCAATATCGCCACGAGCTATTGATTTTTCGATAGCTTGTTTATAGCCTGGGGAAGCTGCTATTGAGCGGAACGTTATATCTTCGCGTCCACTGTTAAAAGCACGGGCACCATCTGCCCAGACAATTAATTTTGGTAGTTCTTTAGGTTCAAGGACTTTACGCAAAACAAAGTCAACAACTTGAGCGGTGGCGCCGTTGATACCAAAGTTAAAGACATCTAAATTGCGGTAGCCTTGAGTTGCTAGTGCTTTGGAAAGCGCAACTGGGTCAATACCTCTTAGAGCGCGCGAAGAACCAACAATTAAAATATCTGGTGGTTTTCCAGCGTTTTTCTGTAACCGTTGCCGATATAGTGCCAACTGCTCATCAAGCTGACGAGCGTTGAAAGTAGGCGTTTGGGTACGTGCAGCTAGTAAAATTGCTGTTGCCGTACCTCCTCGCTGTTGATTTTCATTACCTGTGTCCTGCGTAAATGCCGAAGCGTTAAACGTTGTCTCTTTGCCTGAATGATTTTTGGATTCGGTGTTGGTTGTGTTGGTGTTAACTGTAAGTGATGCGTCCGTTTGATTCTCCTTTTGATTCTTTATTGGGGATGTTTCGGTCACTTTACTTGTGGCAAATGATGCAGGTTTTGGTTGCTGCGAAAAATGGTTTAACACCCAATCAGTTTGTAGCGTTAATAGTAATCCGACTATTCCCCAAACAACCAGGGTTAAACGTCCTTGCGCTCCAGAATTTTGTTCTGGAAGATTCGTTTCTTTATCTGTAAATAAATGCGTGGAGAGTAAAAGCTGTCTTGCTGTTGTTCCCCAAGAATGCGCGATTTGCTTAACAAAACTTTGTACTTCTTCTGGTGTTACGTCTTTCCGTAGCACTTCCTCATCGGGTGGTGGCAACAGTTCTTTAACCATTGCAGCAGTTACAGCAAATTCTGGGGGTGGTTCTGGAACTAAGCGCTGTCTCGGTGTAAAATCAACGCCGTAGTGCCAAGATGGTTGTTTGTTGCCTGCACGGCGCCCATACATCCGCACTCCCGATATTCCTGGTATTTTGATTTGACGTAGTAATTTAACGATTTGAGTTGTGACTTTTTGACGCTGTGGGCAAATTGGAGCATCGCACATCACGTGCATTAAGTCTCCTTTTCGCAGTAGCAGTACACGTATTCCACCAGTTTTGAGGCGCCAATCTAAGTCAGGATTTAATAAGCGTTCTATTAAGAAAACAATCGCTGGTTCATCCCCACAACTAGCTAGGTCGATGGGGGGTATTAATAACGCTGGATGATTTGAAGCTCTAAGCGTAAGCCAATCTATCCATGCTGGAGAAGCTTCTGCGCTAACTTGTCCGTACACAGTCGCAGCACTAATTCCTTGTGGAGCAACATCATCTAAAATGGCGCCTACTTCTTTCATACACAACCCCCGTCTCGGCGCCGTTGATGCCTTATTAGATGTTTTACTATCGGCTGAAGTACAGAAAACGTGTAGCGTTGATTCTTGTAGAGAGGTAGTGATTACAATTTTGTCAAGTGATTTTTCGTTTAGTTTCTCGTTTAGTTTTTCGTTAAGATACTGAGCAAGTGCTTGTATATCACCCCAACGTGCCCAGTCTTTGAGCATTATCGAAGTTGGTGTTAAATCTATCCGTAACATCCAGTCAGGTTTTGTTTCTCCTTTAACGTGGGAAACAATAACAGCATCTTGATAACCAGCAAGTTTGAGGAAACGTAACTTCTGGGCAACTGGTTCGGCAATAAGTGCTGGGTCTGGACTGTAGCTTGATTTACAAAGTACCCACAATCGATTGCTATTTTCTGTACTTTCGTTATCTTGACTTTGTTGCTTTTTGACTTTAACGCGGACTCCAATGCCTAAAGAACTGAGAGTCTCGCTTAAATACCGAGCAATTGCTTCAGGGTCGCCTTTTTTTGCTAAACTCTCATTCGAGATGATTATGGCGCCTGTTGAGTGACGCTGTGTATCTCGAATTAATGCTTGGTTGACTTGTTCGAGATGACGGTCGAGTTGATTAAGAAATACTCGGTGACACCATTCGGGTCGCTTGACGGCTTTTTTTCGACCGTAAACAAATACTTGATATATAGAAGGCTGTTCGCTGTTATCGTTACTTTTTAATGCTTCTAAATCTGTTTGCTGTAAGGCATTGAGTAAATCTGATAAGGTTTGCCACCTCGACGGACACTCCACAGCTTCACACAAAATATGTAAGTCATTTCCCTGCAACCTGATTTTCACCCCTAGAGTGTTAATACCAGTTGCTTGACTGACCCACTGCACTATTGTTTTTTGACGGTCTGGTAGTACTGTTTTCATGGAAAAGCGTGCGTTAAGTAGTAGATAGCGGTCACAATCTTAGGTTATTAACAGGTGGTGAGAGCGTAGAGGACTAGTAACAACAGCAGTTTATTTGTAAACTAAAACGATAGAATCATTAAATCATGAAGTTTTTTTAACATTTTTGTCACCCTGTTAGCTTGCTTCCATTCGCTCTCGAAGGTTTTTCAAGCTGCCTCAAACTGAAATTGGCTCTTAGTCATTTTGCCATTTATCCTACAACAACTCAAAAAACAGAATGTCATTAAATAGCTCAAATCCCCATAACCACGGATTAAACGTTGGTTTATTTACGATTCCTCAATCTATCCTCCTCCAAGTTGGTACTGTTTCTGTCTTCATGCTGGTTTTAGCACAAAAAACAGCAACTGATACTCTTACCGCTGTTGGACAAGCGTCAGAAGAATTGCTACGAAGCGAGCGCTTGCCTATTCTCGACTTCCCAAGTCAAAATCAGAACCAAATTTGAGTGAATTCATTATTACGTAAAAAAATATACACATCTACCCAAAAAGTATGCGGTACTTTCCCTACCGATATTTCTCGCAATACAGAATAATTGAAAAGTCATCGGCTCTACTACAACAGAGGATATGAGTTCCCTTTTATACTCTTCCACTCAGGCTGTGAATAACTACCCTGCATCCGATTTATTTTTGCGCCATCGCCTTCAAGTTATGGAGGAGTTATGGGAAACCGTGCTGCGTCAAGAGTGTGGTCAGGAAATGGTTGATTTATTGCGGCTGTTACGCGATTTATGTTCGCCAGAAGGACAAGCAACTAAAGACCAAGCAACCGAAGTATTTAGGTTGATTGAACAGCTTAACATTAATGAAGCAATCCGCGCGGCACGGGCTTTTGCGCTGTACTTCCAGTTGATTAACATTATCGAGCAGGACTACGAGCAAAGGCAGCAAATGACTCGGTACGAGGGAGAACCAACTACTGAAGTTGAGGACACTTTACCCAATATTGTCCACCAAGATAATGTTGAGGGACTTCCTGTTAATAGTGGACTGGGTGCTGATTTACTTACAAAAAGCTGGCGCAACTCTGGTTCTAATAAACAGAAAGGTACATTTGCTGCATTATTTCCTCAGTTGTTCAAGCTTAATGTTCCGCCACAGCTGATTCAGCGATTAATAGCACAGTTAGATGTACAGTTAGTGTTCACAGCGCACCCTACTGAAATTGTTCGCCATACAATTCGTGGTAAACAGCGTCGAGTCGTGCAGTTACTACACTCACTTGATACCCTTGATAAGCGCTTCGGTGGCGCCACGAATGCTCCGGTGTGGGAAACTGAGGAAGTGCGATCACAGTTGGTTGAAGAAATACGTTTATGGTGGCGTACCGATGAGTTGCATCAGTTCAAACCATCCGTACTGGATGAAGTTGATTACGCGCTGCACTATTTCCAAGAAGTTCTCTTTGACGCTATTCCCCAGTTATTTCGTCGCTTTAAACAAACTTTACATACAACTTATCCTTGGTTAGAACCGCCAAGCAAAAACTTTTGTAAATTTGGTTCTTGGGTTGGTGGTGATAGAGATGGAAATCCTTCTGTAACACCCGCCATTACTTGGGAAACAGCTTGTTATCAGCGCAATATTGTGCTTAAAAAGTATATCGACTCAGTAAAGGAGCTACGTGAGTTATTAAGTGTTTCGATGCAGTGGAGTGATGTACTTCCTGATTTACTCGAATCGTTAGAACTTGAACAATCTCAGATGAGCCAAGTTTATGATGAACTAGCGCTTCGGTATCGCCAAGAACCATATCGGCTCAAATTATCGTATATCCTCAAACGACTTGAAAATACACTCGCGCGTAATTCAGCGCTGCAAAGACGGGAAAATATAAAAGATATTTCAGCTCCTGCATATCGCTCTGGAGAAGATTTTTTAGCAGAACTGCGTTTAATTCAAAGCAACCTCAGTGAAACCGGCTTAACTTCTCAACTTCTCGAAAACCTAATTTGCCAAGTTGAAATTTTTGGCTTTAACTTAACCAAGATAGACATTCGTCAGGAGTCTTCGCGTCACTCGGATGCATTGAACGAAATTCTCGAATATTTGGGTATTCATTCAAAACCCTATAATGAACTTTCAGAAGCTGAACGGGTTGAATGGTTAACCAGCGAACTCCAAACCAGGCGCCCATTAATATCTGCTGAGTTACCGTTTTCTGAAAAAACCAATGACGTTATCGAAACGGTACGTGTTGTTAGGTCACTTCAACAGGAGTTTGGTTATAACATCTGCCAGACCTACATTATTAGTATGTGTCGCGAAGTTAGCGATGTTTTGGAAGTGCTGCTATTTGCCAAAGAAGCAGGACTGTATGACCCAGGAACAGCAGTTGGAACGATTCAAGTAGTGCCTTTGTTTGAAACGGTGGAAGATTTGCTGCGGTCGCGCGCGGTTATGAAGCAGTTATTCGAGTTACCTTTATACCGTGCCTTGCTCGCTGGTGGTTTTTCTGTGATGGATGTACAGACTCCATCCTTTCCTGAGTCTCCACCTCTGACTCCCAACCTTCAAGAAGTAATGTTGGGGTATTCAGATAGCAACAAAGACTCAGGGTTCCTCAGCAGTAACTGGGAAATTCACAAAGCCCAAAAAAGTCTGCAAGAAATAGCGGAGAAATATGGTGTAAATTTACGCATATTTCATGGTCGTGGTGGCTCAGTAGGTCGCGGTGGTGGTCCAGCATACGAAGCTATTTTGGCGCAACCAGGACATAGTATAAATGGACGCATCAAAATTACAGAGCAAGGTGAGGTATTAGCATCGAAGTATTCATTACGCGATTTAGCTTTGTATAACTTGGAGACAATAACTACTGCTGTTATCCAAGCTAGCTTACTGCGAACTGGGTTTGATGATATCGAGCCTTGGAACGAGATAATGGAAGAATTAGCCGCACGTTCGCGTAAACATTACCGCGCGTTGATTTACGAACAGCCTGATTTTATAGACTTCTTTCACTCGTGTACACCTATCGACGAAATTAGCCAGCTACAAATTAGTTCACGTCCGGCAAGGCGCCCATCTGGTAAAAAAGACTTAACGGGGTTACGTGCTATTCCTTGGGTATTTAGCTGGACACAAACTCGGTTCTTGTTACCCTCATGGTATGGTCTTGGAACCGCACTTCAGGAATTTCTCAATGAAGAACCTGAAGAACACATGAAACTGCTGCAATATTTCTACATGAAGTGGCCATTCGTCAAAATGGTTATTTCCAAAGCGGAAATGACGTTAGCAAAAGTAGACCTGTTAATGGCACAGCATTACGTCAAGGAATTATCACATCCTGACGACCGTGAGAGGTTTAATAAAGTCTTTGACCAAATAGCTAAAGAATATTACCTCACCCGTGATTTTGTATTACAAATCACAGGACATAAAAATCTCCTTGATGGCGACCCTGTGTTGCAACGCTCAGTTCAATTACGCAATGGTACAATTGTGCCGTTAGGATTTATCCAAGTATCACTGCTGAAGCGTCTACGTCAAACTAAGAACACCCCGACATCGGGTGTTATCCACTCTCGTTACAGTAAAGGTGAACTCTTACGGGGCGCCTTGCTTACCATTAATGGTATTGCGGCAGGAATGAGAAATACAGGTTGAACTCTTCCAAAGATAGATATCTTATATAACATCTTGTGGAACGGGCATCCCTGCCCGTTTCAAATTATAAGTTGGTAGAACGGGGCTTGCGATGCCCATCCCACAAGAACGGTTGGATACTGTAAATTTTTTTATGAATAAAAACCGTGTATTAGTTTGTACTTTTTTAGCTTTGACATCGGGATTTTTTGCAGGCTTTGCGGGCTGGCAAATATCGATGAATGCCAGGAGCCAAAAGTGTCAAAATCAAGTGTGGGGAGTTAGAGAAATATGCAGTGTAGCAGTTGCTCCTGGCGCCATCTGGTCAGGTAGTACTACTGGTTTGTGGACTGGGACAATTTTAGGCGCCTTTGTTGGGGGCTTGGTGACTAAAAAGAAGTATTAAATCTCTTCATAATCACCGTAAATCGTAGGCGCCTCTAAATCAGCCAAAGTCGTCCAAAGGGAAGTGCTGGTGTCGTAACAATACCACACCCTGTCTTTACCGCGATAACAAAAAAGCGAACGACTGCCAGCACTGAAGTCATCAGTCAAGTAATATAAAACACCGCGAAATGGGAAAGTTTTGCGACTAAGCCGTTTTGCAACCGCTTGGTTTGGACATTCCACAACGAATACGGGTAGTCCATCAAGATGCGTTAGCGAGAAAAAACACATCCGCAAAATCGCGCGTAACCAACTTTCCGCACTATCGAAATAGCTGTCAATAATTTTATTGGTCAGAGCTTGCTCCAGTGAACGATTTTGTAAATATGGAGCATCGATGTCCGACATATCGTTACCTTACCTTACCTTAGCAACACCTTTGGTGCTTAGGTTAAACTATATAACCGCTTACTGGCAAGTATCTTTATCAAAATCCCAATAAAGCATTGTTTTAGCTTGTGAGTGCCCTATCTTGGTAAAATTGACAATGGAATATGATACAAAAAAGCCATGTCTGTTGAAACTAACCAAGCCAACCAGGATACCAAGGGTGCTGATGCCATTGACGAAGCAATCGCGCGCGGTATTGATTTTGATGGAACTCCCATCCCAGAAGCAAAATTAGAATTGTATAACAAAGTCATGGGACTCGAGGCGAACCGTCAGCGTAGTGGTGTATCCAATACCATGCGTTCGCGTATAGTCCGTATAGGCGCCAAACATATTCCTCAAGCTGAACTTAACCAAATGCTATCAGGCGCCGGTTTTGCTGAACTCAAAGAGAAAGAAGTCGCTTTTTATTACGGTGGTAAATAATCTTTTTATTACGGTGGTAAATAATTGAGAGGTAGGGTGCGTGACGCTATAACAATCGCGAAGTAAAACTTATGAACTAGTAGCGTCACGCACCTTACTAGTGGTCTGTGTCAATAGTTTTGGGTTGTTCTCTCTTCCTTTGTGTTCTTTGTGTCTTTGTGGTTCTTTTTTCTAACACCCCAAAACTATTGACACAAACCACTAGCTTACCAATTTGTAAGGTGCGTGACACCACTAGTTCATTAGTTTTGTTTTGTGTTTGTGATGGTGTCACGCACCCTACCAAAAATCGCTGACTGCATACCCTAAATCAGCTAGCATGTTTCGCAGTAAAGGTAAACTTAACCCAATGACGTTACTGTGACAGCCTTCGATTTTTTCTACAAACACGCTTCCCTTACCTTCTAAAGCAAAGGCGCCTGCACAGTTTAATGGTTCACCTGTTGCTACGTAAGTTCTGATTTCTGAGTCAGTTGCATTTGCAAAGTAAACTTTTGTAAGTTGAGACTTGACAATCATCTTACTTTGTGTAGTATCTATTAAAACGTGACCAGTTAGCAAGTCACCAATTTGACCGCGCATTTCATGCCAGCGAGAAATAGCTTCTTCGGGAGTTGCAGGTTTACCGTGAATTTCTCCGTTGAGTGCTAATACCGAGTCACAACCCATAACTACAGCATCTGCAAACTTAGGAGCAATTCTTTCAGCTTTTCGCTGGGCAAGTACCTGTACTAATAATACTGGGTCGCGTGACTGCACTTGTGATTCGTCAAAATGACTTACAGAGACTACTGGTTCGATACCAATAGTCTGTAATAACCGACGACGTGCGGGAGAAGCTGAAGCAAGTACAAATTGTGGAACACCCATATTTTCTACACGTAATTACTTTGTACTTCCTATATTTAATAAACTTTAAACGAATCGATCGAATTTTCGATCAAACGCTTGACTCTCGGCCAACGTCTTTCTGTGACTGAGGCATTGAAAGTAAATAATTTACCACGACTAACAGCTACATTGGCAAGGTTATGGCGTTTTTGGTTATTGGGAAGCTTGATTAAGTATTCCAATTTATAATACAGCTTGCCATCAATTTCCCTTTGGGCATCGTTTATTAATTCTGCCTCACGACCAGAACCTTCGGGCGCCAGTGCATTTTTACCCAGTTTATATCCTACTTCCCCTGGTGTACCTAACTCAGTTAATGATTTACCATCGGGAACTGGGCTAATTACGACTGAGATATTTTCCGAAGGCTCGATAATATCATGGAACACTACAACCGGACCATTCGCAACTTTAACTTGCACCCAGCCATTGGGGTATAAGAACTCATAACCATCTGTAGTGTCTGTAAAATTCTTTAACCCAGCGGCAGCTGCAATGTCTGAATAACCAAAGCTGAAGCTAAGAACTAACAGCAAAATCAATCCAATTCGTTTCCACATTTGTTTTCAATCCCCTCTAAGCTCGAAGCAATTATATATTTCAACAATATATTTTGTAATATTTCGTTTACATTCTCTCATCAAGCGTGACTATAAGGAACCATGTCATACACAACATACGAGGTGCGCTGGTTTAATTAGTGGCGCCATACCCCTTGATTAGGACAGGCAAGATGCCTATCCTACGGGGAAATACGTGCCATAACTTGGGTTTTGCTTAATTCGTTTACCAATCTTTGTGCTTGATGTTTGTAAAGGGGACATGGTAAGGTTTGCGGTAGTTGAGTCATGACATTTCTAGCTGTTGCCATGTCGCAACCTGAAATTCTAGAAATTACTGCGGCGCCTTCAAATGCAGCTTCTTGGGAAACGGTTTTTTCGATAATTATTGACCAATGTTTCTGTCTGATGATTCCGCGCTCAATTTTTTGTAGTTCTTCGATAGTTGCTAGGACTATGAGTTTATCATCAACTCCAAGCCGTGTGTCATCAGATGGCATAAATTTTGGTGGGTCTGCTATGGCTTTTTTATATACAATTGGGACTACACTATAACCGTAAGCAATCTCTGATAGTAATTTGCCGTTTAAAGTATCATCGGCTTTGATACAATATTCTGCTACTAATGTAGTCTGACCGTTAAGTCTAAATAAGCTAATAATATTTTCTCCAAATGCTGCCGCAACAAATGCCTCTGCGGATAATGAATAGGCGCCTAATACCCGTGCAAAAGGTAGTAACTGAGCAATATTTTCACTAAATCTAGGGTCAAATGTACGGATAACTAAATTGGCACCTGGATTCTCAGAATATACTCGCAAAGCTATTTCCAAGTTAGCAACTTCATCATCTGTAACGGCGACAACACTTCTGGCTGTAGTAATATTTACTTTATTTAGGGCTTGTTTAATATTACCAATTACTAAAGATATATTAGGTAATGCTTCCGTCTCAACTTCTGTAGCGTGGACTGCAACGAGCGGTTGTTTGAGTTCATCTAAGAGTGTTGCTACACGTTTACCAACACGTCCTAGTCCAACTAGTACTACATGGTCAGCTTTGGGTATTAAAGGGCGCCGCTTAGTAAATTGAAACTTGGAAGCTAAAACGCGCTCGGTAAGAATAGCATAAAGAATACCAACAAAAACTGTTCCAGCCACAGTCAAGCTAATACTGAATAAATGTAGCCACCAAGGTATTGGAAAGGGTATTTGCAACTGCCCGAATAAATTATCATAACCACCAATACTTAGAACAATTGAGACATTAATCGCGTCTTGCCATGAAATTTTCGGATATTGAAGTTTGTAAAATACAGTTCCACATATAAATAAACTAAAAATAAACAGACCGCTAAATACTGCTACACGCTGAGTTTGACTTCTTTCTTGCCACCATTGTAGTGAATTCGTCAGCAAATTTTTCCACTCAATACCAGCAGATACTTTTTGCCAAATTTTTGTACGTCTTGTGGAAGACACCGAACGCGCGACTTGAGTATCTGTTAGTTCGATATAAGCTACTGTGTCACCGTCCAACACGGTAGAGTCTAGCTCCCATTCATAAAAAGCTTTTGGTTGAGCTTGTCCTGCACGTGTATGAGTTAGTATTCGTCGGTTTGAATTATTAAATTCGCAAATTTGGCGCCTCACTAACCAAGGATGCGTAGTACTAATGTCTGCTCTGACAACTTTTAATAAGCTACCCTCAATAGTGAAAAATCCTCGTGTTTCACTACCCAAAGCAGCTAACGCGAAGCTTTTCGCAGGAAGTTGAGTTGCATCGAAAGCAGCAAAGTTGCCTAGATTTTGCAGCAACAACTCGTTGAGATTTTCTTGTGATGAACGAATTACTAAACGAACATTCGGATTTAAAGAACGCGCGGCAAATGCAGCAGCAATATTTGTGCTTTCATCACTCGTAACAATTAATATCGCGCGGCAGTAACGAATACCAGCTTGCTCAAGTATGTGAGGTTGCCGACAATCACCAGTAACTAGGTTATCGAGTTTTGCAGCTAAATCAGGAATTTGCCACTTTGGATTTTCGCTCATCTCGATAGCGTGTACGGTAACACCAAACTCAGAAAGCACAGCTACACAATACTGACCTAAGTTACCAAGTCCGCAAACCAGAAAGGAATTGACGCTTCGATGTTTATCCCGCTGCATAGTTTATTTTTATATAACTATATTTTATATACAAAAAACTACCTTATTTTTATGCAAATTAATATTAATTTTAAATTTGTAGATACAAATAATAATTTTAAATTTGTAGAGACGTGATTAATCACGTCTCTACACCACAGGCACCAAAAAATAATTTTGTAATAATTTTGGTCAAATTTAAAAACTTATGCCATCATGGCAAAGGACAAATCTAGTACTCGTAAATAAATATACTTATGGCTTGATTACGGAAAAGGGAAAGCGAGTATTGTAGTATCGGTTGTTTATTTAAACAGGAGAATTAAATGCCTTTAAAGAATTATGGCGTACTCAAAGGTCGAGTTATAGACCGTAAGCTAGGTGAAGGACAAACACCTCACTACCAAGTACTACTTACTGATGGAGACACTAAGTATCGTATTGCCATCAACGTTAAATCAAAACAGGCGCCGTCAGAACTGTTTTATTATTTGGACGAAAACTTTGACCATCCGATAGTAAAAGGACTAACGGAGCTAGATAATGGTTTTCATGAAGTCCCGTCAAAACCAGGTGGACTTGCTTTAGACTTCATTCGCGGCAACTTGTTTGACACAGCGCAGATGAAACCTTTACCATACAACGTTCCTGGGCCAGATAATGACTTAAACGAACTTATCGAACTATATATCGAGCGAGCAATTGAAAGTGAAGACGCTTCAATATACGCTTTTGGAGAAAGATGGGGTCCAGAAACAGACGTTAAAGACAAATACTTTGGTTTTCTTCCAGGTAACGGTATCCATGATATCCACATGAACCAAGGTAATGACGGTAGATTCCAACGAGATAATGGAGTTTGGCAAGATGGAGGATTATTAATACATTATCCATCACGTTCTTCATGGGTAGGAATTTTTCTAGCTTTCCAATCACAATCGTTCCACACCGACGACAGAACAGGAAACCGTATCGATACGGTTATACCAGAAACTACCGCAGCAATTCGTATTGTTGCAGCACTGGTCAACCCTGTTGGCAAAGACAAAAATCAAGAAACTGTTACTTTACTTAATACTTCACCTGAACCAGTTGACTTAACGGGATGGGCAATAGCTGACAAATTGAAAGCGAAGCACTCACTCACTGGTACTATCAATCCAGGTGAAGTTTTAAAAGTAGCTTTAGGTAGTGCAATTAACCTAGATAACGAAGGCGGTATTATTACCCTTCTCGACAACAGTGGTCTAAAAATTGATGGTGTTTCCTACACCAAAGAAAAAGTTAGCAACGAAGGTTGGACAATCGTTTTTTAACAGGGTAGGGTGCGTGACACTACAACAATTTTTAAACGAAGCGAATGATATTGTGGTGTCACGCACCAAAGCGAGAGTTATAGTAAGGCGCCAACTCCCTAAATTTAATGACATGAAGCAATAGTTACATCCGTTGATAAAACATTGTCTCGTTATAAAAGTATCGTTTATAGCCTAAATAATTTAAATTAAGTAATATTATGGAGTAAAAATCGCCTTTTTATATTGGACATAAGTATATATTTTAACTAGTGTTGGGTTACGCTGACGCTCCACCCAACCTACGTGTTTATTCTTTTATTTGTAGTACTACTAGCGTCATGTCGTCGGTGTTTTGTTTGTCGGTGCCAATAAAATCATGTACTTTATCGAACATATAATCTAGTATTTCTTGGGGTTCACTATATATACGGCAGGCGGTGCTGAGTGCTGTAACTAGGTTCTCTTCGTCGAATCTATCGCCACTCGCTGAGGCTGCATCAGTTAAACCATCTGTATAATAAATAACAACATCTCCAGGTTCTAGCTGCGCTTGACTGTCTTCATATTCACTATTTGCATCTAGACCAATTAGCATTCCAAGCGTATCTAAACGTGATATTGTTCTGGTTGCAGCGTGCCACCATAATGGAGGATTGTGGGCTGCATTACTGAAGTATAAAGTTCGCGTTTGTGGGTCAAACTCTGAGTAAAAGAGTGTAACAAAACGATTGGAGTTTTCTAAATCGGCGTACATGACGCGATTTAAGTTTTGTAATATTCGTTTGGGTGGATGACCGTGCAATACCTCACCTCGTAACATCCCCCGCATCATTGTCATTATTAACCCAGCAGGGACGCCTTTACCCATAACGTCACCAACTACTAGACCCCAACGTCCATCATCAGGATTAATCTGATTATTACTATTATTCGTACTATTACTTTTACCGCTAGGTTGAATTTGGTTGTGATTGGTTGGGATAAAATCATAGTAATCACCACCAACGCGATTTGCTGGTTTACACCGCGCGGCTAAAGCTAAACCTGGAATTGTCGGACATTGACGCGGTAGAAGGCGCCTTTGAATTTCGGCGCCAATTTCCAGTTCTTGGTCGAGACGTTCTTTTTTCCGCAGTTCTACTCCTAATTCATCGTTTTCAATTGCGACAGCAGTCTGGTCTGCAACTAAACGAACTAGTTTTTGACGTGTTTCAGTCCAAGTGTAATCTGGGTCACGACTCAAAACATATAACCATCCTCGCTCATTATGTTTGACGAGTATAGCTGTACCAAATATTTGTACATCTGGACCTAAATGGCGATGCATTTGGTCATCTAACATGCCAGTCGTTGTTAAAGGTACAGCATTGGTCAATAATGTGATTTGACTGCTGGCTGTTTCAAGCGCTTTACGAATATCTTTACGCTGAAGGCTATCTTGCCAGTGCAATTGTTCTAACCGAACTTGCCCATTTGGCTTGTAAAGAAATAGGGCACTACCATCAGCATCAGTAACTCGCGTTGCCATCAGCGGAATTAACTCTAAAAACTGATTTAAATTATTAAAGCTTCTAAGCGCAAATCCCAACGAACTCAGCAAGTCTTGAATTTTATTTTGCTCGCGGTGTAAACGTGCCACAAGTTCTTTCAGCGCTACCACTGGAGTGACATCAGTTGTAGTGCTGGTATTGCTGTTAGTGGGTTGAGAAGGTGGTTGAGGCACAGGTATTGTTTAACTTTAATCTTTTAGCTTAGTATTGCTACACCATATTGGGGCAAAGCTTGTAATTTTTGCAAGCGTATTATGACGTAGGATAAAAACTTTATAAGTATTTCATTATTTCCCCTAAGAAAGTTGTTTATTTGTATGCAATTTTTCATAAAACTTTAGTAATTTATACTTAAATCACTTTGATTGAACTAACGTAATTCTACTATCTACTAGAAGCTTACAATAATCTCACAACCTAATTAATACATCATGTATCCTAAGATAGACAAAGGATAATAATTTTATATTTACTCCCCATGATAACTATTTTGACAAAGGGGTGACAGGTATAGGGGGTAGGCACGTCGTTGAGAGTTTACGCACTGTATTATACCCGTAGTTAGAGACTAACAAATCGAGTACTTTTGTTCAATCATTAAATTTTCAAAAAATTACTATCATCCAGACTTAGGTCGAGGGAGGACAGCTACAAATATAGCTACAAATATATATATAAGGGCTTATTAGACCATATGCTACCTCTTCTTGCATTTTCCGCTCTTAGATATTAGTTGATTCTGTTAAACTGACTTTTGGGCGACTTTTTACTTTTGAACTGCAAGTAAATACTTGAGGTGCTGTAAGACACGTCTTTATCGGCGCCTCCACATCTCAATTATTCAGGATGCAACTGATAATACCAGTGATTGTACGTTTTATAAAAAAATATTAGTTTCGTTTTGACAAAATTATCAACTGACAACTAATATCGAACGACAGACTGTTACATCTTAGTTGCTAAGTAAAGCTTCGACAAATTCGTAGCTAGAGAAAGGACGAAGGTCTTCGATACCTTCACCGGCGCCGATAAATCGAATTGGTAAACCTAGCTGTTTGACGACAGCAAGCGCGACACCACCTTTGGCAGTCCCATCGAGTTTAGTTAAGACTACACCACTCAACTGGGCAGCTTGAGAAAAAACTTCAGCTTGTCGCAGTCCATTTTGACCTAATGTTGCATCAAGCACCAACAGTGATTCTACTTTAGCTTCGGGGGCTTTTTTGTCGATGATTCGGCGGACTTTACTGAGTTCTTCCATCAAATTCTTCTTGTTCTGCAACCGTCCTGCGGTATCTACTAACAGTAATTCTGTCGAACGAGCGTTTGCCGCAGCTATTGCATCAAATACTACTGCTGCTGGGTCTGTATTCTTACCCGGATTTGATATGACTTCAACATTACTACGTTGACCCCAAACTTTGACTTGTTCAACAGCAGCAGCACGGAAAGTATCGGCGGCGCCAATCAAAGTACGGTAGCCTGATTTTTGGGATAGATGGGCAAGTTTACCAATAGTTGTAGTTTTGCCGGCGCCGTTAACACCAGTCATGAGCCAAATATTGAGAGTATCCTTTTCTGGGGCAAAAGTATTCTTCTGTGATTTTTGAATGGGAGCTTCGAGCATATCTGTGAGAATGGTCTTTAGATATGCAATTGCTGCATCTGGGGGTAGCGCATCAGAACGAAGTTTAGTTTGTAAAGCATCAATAATATAGTCGGTTGCCTCAACTCCAACATCAGCTTGTAAAAGTAACGATTCAATTTCTGTTACTGCATCAGAGTTAAGGGGTCCTTTGCCAACGATTGCCTTAAGCTGATTTACTATATTGCGACGAGTTTTCGTCAAACCCCGTCGTAGCTTTTTAAGCCAGTTAATTTCCTCTATTGAAACATCTTCTGGGCGCCGACCTTGAGCTGCAAGCACTTCGGCTGACCATACAAACCCCTCATCAAACTCTAGGTCAGATGTTTCTGTTTCTGTTTCTGTTTCTGTTTCTGTTTCTGTTTCAACATTCGTATCAAATACTACCTGTTCTTGTGGTGCATCAATATCAACTGCGGATTGCATCAACCGTTCTTGTCTAGCTTTACGTTCAGCCGCAGCACGTTCTAGAAAAGATAAATTCGCTACTGGTTGTACTTCCGTATTTTTTTCGGTATTAACAGCTTCCGTAGACTCAGTAGTATTAACTATAGAATTAACTATTTCTTCTTGTACAGGTGCTTCGTCGATGGGCGCCTCAACAGTAGTTGTTTGTTCAATAGTTTGTTCAATAATCTGTGGCTGTGGTTCAAATGTATCTATATTGTTAGTATCGGTAGGCGCCTCGGATACAGTAGATTGAGATGATTCTTCAGTCTGCTTCTGTTGAATATTTTTATACGCAGCCTTAGCAAATGCCAGTAAATCAGTAGAGGAAGGCGCCGCATCAGTTTCAGAAGGCGCCTGTTGTTCTGGCTGTTCGGTTGACGTTTGTTCGTTAGGAGTATTTGAAGAATCGTTATGTTGACGACGGAACCAGTTAAAAGCCATTGTTATTTAGGGAATAAGGGGCGAAAAAATAGAATACAAAGATAATTTAATATAATTTTAATGTATATGAAAATATCAACCCCCCGTATAATAAACAGCAGGGGGGTTGGGGAATTTTTATCCTCTAGCTCCGACTTCAGATTGCTTTTCAGTAACACGACGTAAAACCCCGTTAATAAATCTATGTCCATCAGCTTCGCTATAGCGTTTAGCTAATTCCACAGCTTCATTAATAGCCATACGGTCTTCAAGATTTAAGAATCGCATTTCTGCTACCGCAATACGCAAGATATCACGGTCGATTTGAGCAAGACGGTTTACTTGCCAATCAACTAATGCTTGAGATATTTCTCCGTCGATGAGACTTTGATTCTCATTGACAGTGCGAACTATATTGATGGCATAGTGTGCGACATCTTTATCTTGGTTTGCAAGCTGGATTAATTCGGGAAACTCAATAGCAGCACCTAGCTGGTTAATTGCTGTTTGAGTATAAGAGATAGCTTCTTTAAGCATTGTGCGCGCGGTTTCAAGGTCGCTAGCACGAGTTTGGCTAGTGAGTAGACGGTCATTACTACGCTGTAATTCACCTGCTGCGCTATCGAGAGTATCTTGCACCTCCGAACGGAGAGTGCGAACTGCTGCGAGTACTAGTTTGGGTAACTGTTCTTCGGTCAGCTTCTTGGGGTTTGCGGGCAACTGACTCAAGCTTAGAAGTGCCAGTTCGCGCGCAATTTGACGAGGTTTACGCTCTTGCATATTTTAGATTTTGGATTGTGGATTGTGGATTATGTAGATATATGGAAATAGGGTTTCTTGGTTTCAACTTCTGATTAATTTTTCTTCATCGGGATTATTTGAGTGTTATTCGGCGAGTGGAATTTTGACTTTATGCTTCGGCGCCATTACTAATGGGGGTAGGGGGGTGTTTGGGGCAACTATACCACCAGAAACTATAATTTTGAATGCATCTTCGATTGACATTGATAGATTAACGACTTCATCTTCAGGCACTACAGCATACCATCCGGTGGTAGGGTTTGGAGTAGTGGGCACAAACACGCTTAACACTGGACGTGGTAACTGCGCTTGAATTTCGTTGCTAATGGCGCCTGTTACAAATCCGACAGACCAGACTCCGCGTCTTGGATATTCTACCAAAACAACTCGGCGAAACTTGCCATTTGTATCTTTAAGTAACGTTTCGAGAAGTTGCTTTAGAGTTTTGTAAACCTGTCCAGCTAAAGGAATCGCTTGTACTATTCGTTCACCGACATCAAGTAACCAGCGTCCAGCAATGTTACGAGCCATTAATCCCATTAAAAGGATACTTAATAGTGGAACTGCAAAACCAACTAAAATATTAAGTAAATTAACTAAAATCGGGTGCAATCCGTCAAAGGGATTAACTTGCTTGGGTATTCGGGTAAGAAAGTCAATAACCCAGTTAGCAATGGTAATCGTCAGCCAAATTGTAGTTGCCAAAGGTATAACAACCAGCAACCCAGCAATCAGGTCGTTCTTTAAGTCTTGCTTCAAGCGTTCGATTACCAATCTCCCATTCTCCTTGTTTAGGCTAGTAGAACTTTTTTTATTGGCACTCATACAACCAACGCGCGTCAATATATAACCTGCACGCTCAATATAAACTCATTAAGTGTTACTCGTGTGCTTACTGCTTCTTAGAGATGCCTAGAAGCCTTGTTACTATCGTTAATATGCTAATATTTTTAACCTTGTAACTGAATGTTGCAAGTTTTAATATTTATTCTAATATTACCGTGCCAAATTAAGTTCTACCGGAATACCGAACTGAACCGTGCAAATAGCCGCATAGAGGCAGCTATCTTTGATGACGGACTGTGCAGTGAATTCTGAAAAAGATAAGAAGTAGTGATACAAATATTAATTTATGTTACAACCCATCTTGTAGAATAGGTATCCTGCCTGTTCCAGCAATAGTGGCGCCGCTTAACTTTCATCGAATAATCATACGAGAATAGTTAATACGCAAACTATTAACCCTAGTGACTCAACAAGTTTAGTGTTCATATTTACACGTTTTCTGTGTATTGCTAGTTTGACATGGCTACAACTTGCTAGTGTTGGGATGAATAAGACTTACTTAATTTTAGGTTGGGTTGCGTTTATGTTGGGTTGCGCGCTTCGTCCATCCAACCTACGATCTATTAATGGGTTCGAGTGTTTTGGGTTCTGTATCGGCAGGCGCCATGTTTGTAAGTTCCCAGACTTTGAGTAAAATTAGATATTCGTAAAAGGCTTGCAGTGTACACCATGCAAAACCCGCGCGACCATCTAGAAAGCCACCGAGTAAAAAATACATATAAATAAAACGAATAATTGGGCGCCCAGGTAAGCGTAACGATAAGTCTTTGAGCGCGCGTCTACGTTCGACTTCGGAACTGCCTAGAAATAAATCTCGCCATTTAACAGCGCCATGTTGAAGTTGATATACTGTTTCTTTGGCTTCGTCGGTTGAGTAGCGGTTGTGTTTGTCAATCCAACGACTCAGCCCTTTACCACTTGTATAATGTGGATAAGTTTCTTTTAGAAAGCTTGTGGCGCCGTCGCAAACTTCACGTTCGGTATGACCGTAGTCACTAAACCAAACTTTACCATAACGGAATAATCGTAGTTGATAGCGTGGGTATTGGGTACTGCGACGAATCCACGTATTCATAAACATGACTCGTTCCGCTACATAATAACCTATATACTGTGAGTTAGATTGGCTTGCTGCAATACATTCCGCGAATAACTCTTTTGTCATCCGCTCATCAGCTTCGAGTATATATACCCATTCGTACTTTGGCTGTATATTTTCTAGCATCCAAGTACGCTGGCGCCCGTGACTTTCAAAAGCATGTTGAATAACGCGCGCTGGGTAACGATTTGCAATTTCGACGGTGCGGTCACTGCTTATTGAGTCCACGACAATAATATCATCCGAAAGCATCGCTGACTCGATACAAGCAGCAATATCTAACTCTTCGTTATAGGTCAATATGTAAATCGATATCATTATCTTTATATCGTGGAAATATTTAAATTATTGTATCAAATAGTGCTGAGTGCTGAGTGCTGAGTGCTGAGTGCTAAGTGCTGAGTACTGATTGCTGAGTGCTGAGTGCTGAGTGCTGAGTGCTGAGTGCTGAGTTGGGAGTTGGGAGTTACTACTCAGCACTCAGCACTTTCTACTCATAACTATTATCTTGCGGTAGCTTTACGCGCGCTACTTTGTCCCATACCCATGCTTCTCATACCAGTCCAACCGATGATGATGTAACCGATGGAGAGTAATAAGCTGCTCATCCCAATACGTAAACCAGATTTCCAAGCTTGGTCTTTAGCTTGTTTTTCAGCATTTTCTTTTTGCTCACGAATCTGACGCTTTTGTTGGTCTGCTAACTTTTGAGGGTCGCTTTGTGAAGCAATAAAGTCATCAAGCACTTTGGGGTCAGTTTTAGCTTTTTTAAGCACTTCTTTGACAGGAGCAGGGATATTTGGATTTTCTAGCGCTTGCTTATATTTTTGCTCGTCTTTGAGAAGTTCTGAAAATTGTGCTTTGGCTTGAGTTTTTTGCTTTTCTAGTTCAGCTTTAACTTGGTCGTTGCCTAATTGAGCTTGAACTTGAGATAACTGGTTATTGAGTCGGTTTTCTTGCTGTTCTGCTTGTTTGCCAATTTGCTCAACGGTTTGTGCGCTAGCTTGACGAACGTTGTTTAAGTGCAGAGGAAAAATTAACAAAAACATCAAGCCCAAAATGCTCGATAAGATGAATGCAGGTAGTCTCAAGTCAAAACCGCCAAATTTTTCTTCACCTTCAAAGCTATCTGCCCAATACCCAGCAATTAACAATCCCAAACCAACCATAGGCACAATACCACGGTCTACCAAAGCAGTCGCCAAACCAATTTGCCAAGCTCTATCAGTTGGCTGGAAAGGAAACAGCAAAATTATAAAGTCAATTAGGAAAGATAAGAGTAGGATAATTCCCCCTACTTTGAGGGTACGCGAAGCTGTCGCGGCTGCAAAACTGTTAATCATAGGTTCTCGTTTGGGTAGTACAAGTGCTTGTTATATTTAAAGTTACTGGAATATTGTTCCCCTAACCTTATCTGTTCTTTACAATAACGACAACAAATTTATACGTAATGATAATTTTTTACTTCTTTGGCGAACTACACTACAGTAACACCTGCCTTTTCCCGTGTCCTCAGAAAATTTACAGTAATTAAGTATACCATTTGGCAACGGATGTAACGGCTAGTTGATATAATGTCCGATTATTTTTCGGGTTGTGTTGGAGACCATTTTGATTCAACAGCTAGAAGAGAATTAGCATAGGTAAAAATCTGTGCTAATTCGGATATACTATCTAACTCTGCTTTTTCTTCTTTTGTAATTGACCCTAATTTAGTTTTCTTTAATAGGTCATCGGAACAAGCTTGAAGTTCATCCGTAAACCTGAAGAGATTGAGATTATTTACTTTCTCAAGCTTAATCCCTGTCTCTAACCAATATGAAGGTATCATCAATTTCGGATTAATCATGGTATTGGCATCCGTTACATCTGTCGTATCCGTTACATGTGTTGCATCCGTTGCAAATTGTTCCATACCTCCAAGTCTTCGGGACGGTCAATGTCTGCTAGCGGTGCCAGGTGTGTACAAGATATACCCAAAGTTTGGGCAATATCCATAGTCTGCTGTAGTACTTGAGAAGTTCCCCAACTAATATTTTTGAATAATTGAGGGATGAAACGGTATAACCCAATCAAATAATAGCCACCATCAAGAGCTGGTCCCAACACTAAGTCAACTTCGTCAAGATGTGCAAACGCTGTTGTTAACAGTGCTGCATCAATACCAGGACAATCTGTACCAATGATAATTGTTTTAGTTGTATTTTTAGTTTGATTTTTAGTTGGGGCACCATGTTGAAAAGATTCGTTGAAAGCGCGCGCCATACGCTCACCCAAATCACCTTCTCCCTGTAGCTGATATATTAAATTAGAGCCTAACCAAGCTTGCATTAGTTCTAAGTTACCACCAGTAAAACGTACTTCGATAGAAATATTCAATGGTAAAACTTGAGACAAAGTATGCTCAGTCATCTCACGATGAAGATTTGCTGCACCCTCGGCGCCAAGTGTTGGAATTAATCGAGTTTTTGTCCTGTTAGGTTCAGGGTAACGAGTAAATATGATTAAGTGTTGCATAAAAAGTGGTAAGTAATTAGTGCTGAGTGCCGAGTGCTGAGTGCTGAGTGCTGAGTGGTAACTTATAACTCATAACTCATAACTCGCAACTCATAACTATACTCAGCACTCAGCACTTTCAACGAGCGCACTGCTTAGTAGCAGTATCTACCGTTTTCGTCAGGTTCATAATTTTCTGTACCTGTACGCATGGCGCCTAAGATGGTAGAGACAAAGACACAACGCTTGATTTTACCCCCATATTTAGTAGATAGTGTTATTCTGCCAAGAGGTGGGTTTACAGTACCTCGAAAATCGAATACAGTTCTGCGAACTCCATTGTGGCGTTGCATTGTAGTTTCAACATCTAGGACAATATTAGCTTCGAGTTGATTCCAC
>NZ_JBXXZH010000097.1:0-31397 GCF_059640475.1 Calothrix sp. CBUCES-K 9914 | reverse complement strand
CCTGTATTGCCGCTCCCTGCACCTCACTCCGAATTTGCCGTAGCAAACCTCGAAGTGTAGGTGGCGCCATATCTGGATTCAAAAACGTGGGGTAAGGTTTGGTTGACTGATGTGGCAGTGGAAACAAACCCCGACGAGACACAGCATAAATTTTGCCCTGATGTTTACGCTCGTGGAGTGCCACCACCATATCCACCATCGTTAGTCCAGTACCTATTAGCAATACAGGTGCATTAGTCTTAAGCTCTGCCAACGCCGACGCAGACCAGGCATTACGCAGGTAGGAAGTTTCATTATCATCTTTATGTTTCGATTCAGAAGGAGCGTTTCCTAATGCCAGTACAATTTTGTTTGCCGTAAAAACACGGCTGCTACGTAAAGAAACTAAGGCGCCTTCTGCTTTTGGCTCCACTGCTACCACTTCATCTCTGAACCGCTCCAACCGAACGTTACTCGATGAAGTTGCTTCAGCTTCTTCCAAAATGGACTGGATATAAAGCCCATATATTTGGCGGGGAATAAAAGTGCTGGCATTTAGGTCATTGGCTAGAAATGGCGCCAACTCGTTACGGTTATAGTATAGCCAGCGAAGCAAATGATCAGGATCATTGGGAAAAGCACTCATCTTACCTGCGGATACATTCAGCAAATGGCTGTTGGTGTGTGTACTGTAGGCAACTCCCTTACCAATATCGTGACTACGCTCAATCAGCTTAATTAGCAAAGGTCGGTTGGAAGTTTTTAAAAGGTGAGCCGCAACTAAAGAACCACTAAACCCGGCGCCGACGATAGCGATTGTAGTGGTTGATTCTGCATGTCCTGTCAGCATATTAGAAGCCATTATAGTGTTAATTTATATTATTTAACATTTTTTATATTATCCTCTTAAAAATTTCACTTTGGCTCTCGATTAACATATGGGCGAGGCTTGCAGTCTATTTATGCACTTTTACCTAAGAAATGAAAAAAAGGCTCTTGCGTACTTAGCGTGCTAATTTAGGGAAAAATAACCTTAAAAACCTTGCTGGGCTTATCTTACAGCTATTATTACCTTCAGAACGGTATTCTTGTCCAAAATTAAAAATAAAAGCGTCTGTAAGCCTTGTAAATCATGCATATTTATAGATTTTAATTAAAATTTAGCACGCTATGTACGATAGAACCCTATTCGCCAGTGGTACCCATAAAAGTTGTCGGGAATCTTACCACCCGCAACGCACGTGCGGCTATTATATTTATTTTGAATAATTTTCGACTCTATCGAAAAATGAAGGCTTAAAAATACCCTGACCAGGCGCCAACAAGTTGTTTGGATCGTAACGTCGCTTTGCACTGACCAACTTGCCCCAAACCGGACGAAAGTGCTGTTGCCAATCTTTTTGGGAGAAAGAAAGAGCATCTACAGAATATTTGTAACCACCATTATCGCGGTTTTGCTCAAATAATCTCCGGTTATCAGCTAGCATTCGCTTAACTACTGCATCTTCGGGTGGTGTTGCGGTTCGCAAAATAGAAAAAAGAAACACAATTTCTTCCCTAGGAACCCGGAATAAGGGTAGTTGAAGACGATTAGTTTTGATTGGATATAGCAGAACAGGCCCTTGACCTGTATCTGTTTGTGTCAAGGTGGAAACGACCTCACCAACAAAACTTTCAACTACGCTACCAGGCACAAACAAATTCAACCAAGGATGAGGGTAAGACCAAGTGCCGATGGATTTAAGGAAAGTAACTATTTCGTCTAAACGATTTAGAAAATCAAAGTAAGACTTATCTTGTATTTGTTCTGTACCACGAATGTAGTTTAAACCTGCAAGCAGTATATCGTTATTAGGTGTAGCAGTGTCCGTGTAAAAGCTAGCTGCCTCCAGTATGTAACGCCATCCGCCATTCTCTTTGGGTACAATCTGACCTTCTACATAATTGAACCTTTCATCACTGATTACCAAACGTTGGTCACGAGTAAAGGTTGCCAAATCGTCATAAAACAAAAGAAACACACGGGCATTAGTCGCTGCCTTAATAAGCTTAATTGTTGCCTGCACAATGATTCCACATTGCCCTAACCCTCCTAGCACTGCCTCAAACAAGTCACGATTTTGAAATTGTGAACAAGTTTCAAGTTTGCCTTCACCAGTTACAACCTGAAGTTCCCAGACATTATCGATCTGTAAACCATAGCGGTGGGTGGCGCCGCCAATACCTCCTACTGTTAAAGTACCACCAATAGAAAGTTCGATGTAGTCTGTAAAAACAGGCGGTGTTAATCCTTGGAAGAGCGTTTTTTGTAATAATTGACTCCACACCACGCCTGCTTCAACAACCGCACGGTCTGCACTAATAGAATGAATCTTGTTAAGCGCATTCATATCTATAACTACGCCTGCTTCCACTTGCGACTGACCATCAGTAGAGTGACCCTGACCGCGCGCTGCAATCTTAATATTGTAAGTGCGACCAAATTGGATAATGCGAATAATATCCTTAATTGAACCTGGCTTTAGTACGGCAATTGGTTTGCGATGCACTATGTTACCAAAGTCATTAGCCGCTCCGGTGAGTGTCGTATCATCGGTGTAAAGTATTCCATCCAAAGGTGGCAAATTTTCAAACGTGGATATGGCACTAGCAGATGTTACCCAAGAATTGCTGGCTACATCAAACCCCAAAACAAAAGTACCAACTGCTAGGCCTTGTAAAACTGTACGACGTGAAGTTTTGTTTTTCATAAATCAATCTTCTATTAGGCAGGCAGCTTGCTAATATGTAAATTTACATATTCTTCACTTAAATATGAAAAAATATATTGCACATTATCTTATGTCTCTGTCAGCCAATAAAACTGATATCCTTCTACAATAATGCGATTATCAGATTGCTCCGGTTTTATACTACTGTATAAATCAACAAACTTACCATAACTGTTGAAGCCCGTATTTCTCAGCCAATCTAAATCCAAGTATTGGGGATTTGAATCAAAATTGGCGATGACCAATACTTTTTCTGATGGACGTTGATGATTGAAACGAATATAACACAGCAAGTGTTCATTGTCTATCTGCAACAATTCGCGGTTATTAAAATCAGCAAATGCAGAGATTTCTTTACGGATAGCAATCATTTTTTTCATAGCAGTGAATACCATGTATTCCACCGTTCCTTGTTTTTTGCGTAATTCTGCTTTTTCCCAATCGATTTTAGGACGGTGTACCCAACGATTGTCATTGCTTTTGCTTGGGTCATCGATATAGCTGTAATCATTAAGTACAGCAATTGCATCACCATTATACATTAGAGGTATTCCTCCAAAAGATAGAATAATACCGTGCAGTAGCAAAATTCTATTGATTGCAAGGTCAATCAAACGCTCATCAGAAGTTGAGAGCGCAGATTCTAATCCAACCAAAGAAGCTAATGAACCGCAAATACGTGCGTCTCCTGTAGCTTCATTAGGCATGAATACCAATCCCCTAGATAATGATGAATCAAACTTACCGCTCAAGTAATCAACTAAAAATTTTCTATGTGTTTTCGGTTCATAACCAGCTGCTTGAATATCGGAATCGTCAAAACCAAAACCAATGTCATCATGACAACGCACATAGTTTAGCCAAGTCGCGCGTTCTAATTTGTTAGGCAAACTTTTTATACCTTGGTAAAGTAGCTTAGTGTTTTTAGTTGCTATTCCATCCCATAATAATGCCATTAAAGTAGCGTTATAAGCAATTTCGCATTCTTTAGCGGCGATTGCATCTTCACCAAAATACTTAATTACTTCAACAGGGGCAACGATTGCTTCGGCGATAAATAACACACCAGGCGCCGTCACTTGACAACAATCTTTCATTAACTGCAAAATTAGATGGGCATTACGCTCATTTTGGCAAGAACTGCCGATTTTTTTCCATAAAAAAGCAACAGCATCGAGTCGGAGAATATCCACACCTTGATTTGCCCAAAACAGAATAATGTCGAGCATTTCAGTAAAAACTTTCGGATTGCTGTAATTTAAATCCCACTGATAACTATGGAAAACCGTCATCACCCATTTTTCCATCTCGCCATTCCAAGTAAAATTACTTGGAGCTGTTTCAGGAAAAACTTCTGGCATGTTTTCCTCAAACATATCAGGGATTTCTCTGTTTTCGTAGATATAATAGTAATCTTGAAAATTACGATCACCCATAATTGCTTTTCTAGCCCACTCATGCTCATCAGAAGTATGATTAAGCACAATGTCTAGAACCAGCAAAATATCACGCTTTCTAAACTCCTTGGCAATACGACGAATATCTTCTAAATCACCAACTCTTTCGTCAACTTCTCTAAAATCACTGATAGCATAGCCCCCATCACTTTTACCGATTGGACACTTCAAAATCGGCATAATATGCACCATATTAATACCTAGCTCTTGAAAATAGCCAATTTTGTTCTCTAAATCTCCAAGGTTTTCTGCAAAACCGTTAGAATAAAGAGCCATCCCCACCCATTTTTGAGACAAAAACCAGTTGTGGTCTTGTTCGCGTTGAATATCCAACCGCTCTAACTCTGAAGAGCGCTCAATATAGCCTTTCGCCATCGTTTCAACTAGCCGTAACATCTGCACTTTGAAATCATCGCGATGTCCGTATAGTGTAAAAAATAGCGAATGTATTGCGTAAAAGTTCGCACCTAGACGGGTATAAAAATGCCGCAAATCTTGCCGTCGAATTTCTGGCTTTAAATCATCCAGTATCGAATTTAATAGTGAGTGAGAAATTTGTTCGTACATAGTATTATCTTAATGATTGTGATATCTTCTTTACAAATTAAAAAAATTATAATGCTTAATCGCTTCCAAAATGCCCCAGGCATGGGCGCCTTCAGC
The DNA here is from genome assembly GCF_059640475.1 of Calothrix sp. CBUCES-K 9914. Classification (NCBI taxonomy): domain Bacteria; kingdom Bacillati; phylum Cyanobacteriota; class Cyanophyceae; order Nostocales; family Calotrichaceae; genus Calothrix; species Calothrix sp. CBUCES-K 9914. Next base: position 26,527 of record NZ_JBXXZH010000097.1, on the reverse strand, counting down.
AAAATAAACGCGCTCAGTATTGGTCAAGCTCGACAGTTCTTCACGGTGACGATTAGCAATGACCACACCCAGAGTATTGCCGCGTAACATATCTTCATCGCCGCCAGACCCGCCGCTAGCCAAAACTCTATCTAATGGAATATTCCACTGTTTTGCTACATAGCGTACTGCTTGACCCTTAGAGGCTCTTGCGGGAACAAAGTCGAGGTACTGACCAAATGAAAGTGTTGTATTGGCCGACAATTCTTGTTGCCGCAATAAAGTCAAAATTTCTTCTAATGATGGTGCAATGCTCGCATCATAATAATAAGAAATCTTAAAGCGACTTTGCTCACTTTTCGGTTGCAGTGTCAACCCAGGTAATGGATCGCACAGGCGCCGTAATACTTGTGGTGTCCACCCACGATCTATATGGTGATTCCAAGTAATATCGGCAGCCAGTTGTGGGAGGTAATAAACTTCTGTGCCTAAACTGGTAATTAAAATGTCAGGGTTTGGAATACCATAAGTTTTGAAAAGTTTTAGGGCTGAATCTAAACGCCGACCTGTGGCGATGCCAAACAAAAATTCCCGCTGATGTTCGCGAACTACTTGTACGAATTGCGACAATGCCTCAGCATCCCCTAACAACGCATTATCAATAGAGGTAAAAAGAGCTCGTTTTCGATAGCTACTTGGTTTGAGTGGCGGTGTTGGTTTTGACAAAGGTTGATACTGTAATAAGGGTTGAATTTTTCTTAAGTAGGTTTGAGCATGAGCATCCCATGAATAAAACTTAGCGACATTTTTTAAACCATTTTCCGAATATTGCTTCCAAAGCGTCGAATCTTCAAGAATCTTTAATAAAGCTTTTTTTATTGCCTCTCCATTCAAAGGGTCAACTAATAAACCATTATGACAATTGCCAATAATATCCACTGGTCCACCATTTTCTGTTGCAACCAATGGTAATCCACTCGCCGCAGCTTCTAATAAAGTTAAGCCAAAAGGCTCGGTGAGAGCGGGATTGACAAAAACACCTTTTGATGCTGCGGCTAATCGATAGATATCCGCCACTTCCTTAGAAGTATGATGTTTTGGTAAAGCAACACAGCCATAAAGCTCGTAACAATCCACCACTAGTAATAATTCGGTTAAAACATTTTGGGCGCCTTCGTTCAATTCTCGAATATCATCCCGATTACCTGCAACAATTACCAAATTGGCTAATTCTTGTAAACGTGGCGATTGACCATAGGCTTCTAACAGGGTAACAATATTTTTGCGCTCATCAGGACGCGATAATGCTAAAATTATAGGCTTATCAGGATTACTAAGAAACTTTTTTAAGGTTTCCCTGAACTCGATACTTTCACCCCCTGAGTAGGGCGGATGAAACTGCTCCAAATCAGTTCCTGGTGGAATGACCGCCATTTTATCACGTGTATAACAATCGTAAAGCTTGTACTGGTCATCAATTTCGTTGTTAGTGCTGGTAATCACCAAATCTGCATTGCTCAAGGTGTCTTCTTCTGCACTAATGCGTTGCAGCATGTTATACCGTTGCTCTATCTCCTCCATCGTCATGCCCAATGCCAACAATCTACGGTACTTATCACGTCCTAAAGAATGCCCAGTGTGTACAAGTGGCACACCTGTTAAATGGGAAAGACGTACCCCCACATATCCCGCATCAGCATAGTGGGTGTGGATGATATTAGGCAAACGCGGTTGCTCATGTAACCAAGTAAACAGACGATCCGTAAAGCCATCAAGATGACTCCATAATTCTTCTTTGGGAATATAGCCATCAGAACCTGCTTCAATCCTAACTATCTGCGCCTGATCGCCAAGAGATTCGGTTGCTGCGCTATAATCAGCATCAACTGCACTATCAACTATCCGCCGCGTGACTAAATCAACACGCTCCACATTCGGTTGAAGAGCCAAGGCTTTAGCTAATTCAACAACATATTTAGTTTGTCCCCCAGTATCTGCGTCACGACCTAATTCCAGATTGTGACCTCGGATCAGCCCGTGAATACTAATTAATAAAATATAACAGGGCTTGGTAGTACTTGTGTTTAGCATACTTAACTCTATTTGGTAGGGGTAAACTAAGTCTACTTATTTCTATACAAACTTTAATATTGTAAATAGTAATGCTTACTTTTCGCTTCAGCGTATATTTGAAAAAGTCTAACACCTATCATTAGTACTAATTAATCTCAAATATATTTAATACTTTAGATAGATGAAATAATATTTTTTGTTTGTTTTATAATTTATGAAGATTCAAATTATCGACTTCTTCAAGAAGTCGGGAACCTTAAGATTTGCAGTAAAAGTTTAAATTCATAGTCATCACTTACTACTTTTTTTGCAGGCGCCCTGGAGCGTTGATGCTTTTGAGTGCGGCAGCGATGCGTAGTGGTGCATTTGGTCGAGCATACATTTGCTCTATATACTGTGTAAGGTGCGGACACTCATCGAGCAATCGAAGTTCGTTAGCCCAGTCAAGCGTATAGGCACACGCGAAATCAGCGACTGTCACAGTGTTGCCAACTACGAACTGGCGCCCCTGCATATGCTCCTCCATCACAGCTACCAATTCAGTGAAATCCTGGCTCGCCAAGGAGACTTCGGCACTTAGGCGCAGGTGTTCTGGATACACTCCCGTATGATACCAAATGCGCCATAGAGGTTGCTCTATTTCTGCCGTCGTGAACAAAAGCCAACGGTAAACCTGAGAGCGTTGCTTGATATCTGTGGGAAGCAACTCTTTGTGGGGGTACTTCTCTGCCAAGTAGAGTAAAATTGCAACCGATTCGGTGAGAACGAGGTCATCGTCAACGAGTACTGGAACCCTGCCAGTTGGATTGAGCTTGAGAAATTCCGGATGATGGTGTTCGCCCGCCTCAATATTCACAGTTACAGCATCGAAGTCTATGCCCAGTTCCTGAAGCATCCATCGTACCCGAATCGAACGTGTAGGAGCGAATTCATATAACTGCATATGCTTCTCTATAATTGTTTATTCCACTTTATAAATGTTACACAAATTCATGCACTAGGACTGAGTTCAAACTTCCGCTCATTCAAAACTTTGCGCTCGCGCCGCGCATCAAAGAAATTTTCGGCGCGGACGAATCTTTTTGGAGGGTATTACTATAATAGAAAAATAGAGGTAAAAAATTGAACGATGCAATCTATACAAGAAAGAGAGAGTTATTATAAGCAAGGAGTTCCCTGGCTACGTGACGATATTAAAAAGGAATTTGGATTATTCAATGTTTTTAATTTTAATCCTGGTAAGAACGGGAACCCTCCACAATTGCCATATAGCAGAAAAGATTACTACAAAATAACAATTATAATCTCTTCAAAAAATATCTGAACATAACACCGACAAATTATAGAAAAGCCGATATTGTTTGATTCGCATAAGCAATTATTTGTTTAGCGTAAGTTCATCTGCTTGTTTTTCGGCTAATCTTGTATCAGTAAATGAATTGATAGGTTATATCATGTCCGGGAGCTTACCCATAATACCTATAATGCAGAGACATGACTTGTAAGCTCTCTACAAATATTTTACTATGGTTATGCTGCCGGACAATATATCACGAAGTATTGAGTGGAATTTGAGACTTGTGTACACAGTAGCTCACATCTTACACCAAAGTATAAATACGGAATTTTTACGTTTTTAATAAACATATATTTTTAGCAATAAAACGTAAAATTAGTATTTATAGCCTGCTCCCGGCAGGCTTTGTTTGTATAGCCCCACCCACGTGCGGGTGTAGGTGCAAGATATCAGGTAGCCCCCAATCCTGGGAGAGATAAATTCTACGCCGTCAATCGCTTCGCTCAAATTGGTAGAGTCGAGGTCACGCATGAATTGATTACGGAGCATTATTAGAGACAACGTTCATGTTTCTAAATCAGCAAATCAATCAATCCATCAACCAGACGATCACGCTCTATTGGCACAATATCTCCACCATGAAACATATCTCGTAGCATTATAAAGTGAATCAGCGTTCCAATAAAGGTTCGGGCTGCCACTTCCGGTTCAGCAAGCTGAAGTTTAGGGTGCGCTGCAAAGTACTGCGTCAGAAAGTCAAGGTTTGGTTTTTCAATTTTCTGGACAAATGCCTGTGCTAATTCTGGAAACCGTCCTGACTCCCCAATGATCATTCTTAACAGCGCTAGCTCTTGCAGGTTTTGAGTCACATTGTCCAGCATTTGCGTGGCAACCCGTTTCAAAAACACAGCGGGTTCCTCTTGCAAGGGTGGAAAGTTATGTTGCTGAAACAGGTTTGCTTTGCCCGCCATACGTTGAATCAGGGCAGTAAACAGGGCCTCCTTATCGGTGAAATGGCGGTAGACCGTGGCTTTAGAGACTCCTGCGGCAGCCACAATTTTATCAATTCGGGCACCCGCATAACCATGTTCCAAAAACTCCTGCATCGCTCCACGCAGGATGGCTTCGCGTTTTTCGGGGGATAGCTCCCGATCTACACTTTTGACATTATTCATGAATCAACGTCCTCAGTTGGCTAAACATCTACTCATTTTGTTAGCTGATTTCTAGCATATCACTTAACAAGACTAAACTGTTTTGTTTAGGTTGTCATACAATACGAAACTGTTTCGTACACGATGCGATTTTTCAATGTAGGTTAAACTATGCAATCGCCAGCACAGATTCATGAAACAAATGATGCTTTGCCGATTTTGATTCTAGGGGGTGGTTTTGCCGGATTGTTGACAGCACTCCATCTGCAAGATTTACATTCCTGTCCAATTATTTTGATTGAGCAATCGTGGTGCTTCGTCTTTAAACCCCTGCCAGTATCAAGCTGCGGGGCACGTTGATGAAACTGGGACTGCACGAGAGCGCTGTAGAAATCTTCGATCGCTACGAGGTAAAAGGTGAAAAACATTTAGTGAAGTGGATCGTGCAACGGCTCAATGGCATCTTCTAAGGAGATTGAGCAGCCAGGACTGGGTTATGACTGGACTGGACTTTCCAGAGAACAAAGCAAATCCGGCGGACAAGCCATCGTGCTCTTTGGTCTCGGTATTTTAGTGGTATTTCTCATCTTAGCAGCTCAGTACGAAAATTATATCGACCCGATCATCATCTTGCTGACTGTGCCGTTCGCAGTTCTTGGTGCGATGGTGTTTATCTCATTTAGAGGGTTAGTCAACGATTTATATTGTCAGGTGGCATTGGTAATGCTGATTGGTTTGGCGAGTAAGATGCTCTTTATACCATGCAATTACAGTTGGGACGCGGAGTTATGGAAGATTATACGAATATTTACATAGGGTTGCTGTTAGTTTGGTTCTTGTGGGTATGAAACGATTTTGCTATAAATCAATATTGATGGTGCTGAAAATAATGCTCCCCTAAGTTCGGCACCTACCCTAAATGTGTTCAAAAGCATCAGCAATTGCTTTGGCAAGATGAATTATTTTGTATGTCAGGATAAAAACTCTTATATTAATTCGTTAGTCAAATTAAAAACTCACGCTCATTTAATGGTGTGCGTGTAATTGTACTGCCAAAATAGCTATTTGAGTTATTATTGCTTTAAATTGTTTATTTAGCAATATACTTGAGATAGATACTTTACCAAAATCAATCAGCTAAAGGAATAAGACGAAACATAAATCCTGAAGAAAGAGCGTTTTTACTCTTGAATGCTCAGAATTTTTTGCTCCAAATAATGCTGAAGCAAACGGTCTTTCTTAATAAATTTCCGTATTTCGTTCACCTGCTCACTGCTAATCTCGGTTATGCCAGGAACAAAACATATTCCTAAAATAAATATTTGTGGTGGGAGAAATTTACCAGTTAGTTTATAACTTAGGGTTGCCATAAATTTACCATTTATTTTTAAGACAAAGAAAGCTAATATTTAAAGCTCTCATACCCCATTATAGCATAAAAATCAAATTTTAGCTTGAAAAGTGAATAATCTTCATATAATTTAATATAAACTTTCTCTCTTAGAGTTGATTTATAAATGACCTCTTATAACTGTTATAATATATTTAGACTCAGGAAAAAAGCATCATGGTTACAAACAACTTTAATGATACATTAGCTGCCATTGAGTTAAATGCAGATCGAAAATTAAACTTGAACTATCATCAATTTAAAGAGTGTTTTAAATTGACAGTTAATAATGAAGTTATTGAAATAACGCTCAAAAATAAAATCGAATAATCTAATTTGAAAACTGTAAAATAAGCTTTATTAGATTATGGTTTTCAGTATAAAAAAACCGTAGATGATTTGATTATAATCCTTGATTTGTAACCTTGTAGGTTGGTTGGAGGCTTTGCGGAACTCAACACACAATTTTAATGTTTACCACAGAGACACAGAGTACACAGAGGTCATAATATGCAAATACCACAAGTTGCAGACAAAGAATTTTCCCAAGTTCCTATAATTGATATCAGTCCGTTGGTTTCTGGAACTGGCAACTATCATATAGTTGCTTCTCAAATTCAACAAGCCTGTTGTGAGTCTGGATTTTTCTATATTGTTGGGCATGGAGTAGATAAAAGTTTACAGCAACGACTAGAAGAACTTTGCCGTCAGTTTTTCGCCCAAGACTTAGAAACTAAAATGAAAATTCGTATGGCATTGGGTGGTAAAGCATGGCGAGGTTACTTTCCTGTTGGAGGTGAGTTAACATCTGGGAAACCTGACCAGAAAGAAGGAATTTATTTCGGCGCCGAACTAGGAAAAGAGCATCCATTAGTACAAAATAACACTCCTATGCACGGTTCCAACCTGTTCCCATCGAATATTCCACTTCGTGACACAGTACTCGAATATATAGACGTGATGACGCAATTGGGACATACTCTAATGGCTGGTATTGCACTCAGTTTAGGATTAGAAGAGTCTTATTTTGCCGACCGTTACACATCCGACCCATTAATATTATTTCGTATTTTTAATTATCCTCCTAATTCTTCACCATCAAATAATAAAGATAACTGGGGTGTTGGCGAACATACCGATTATGGTGTTTTAACAATTCTTAAACAAGATTCTAACGGTGGATTGCAAGTAAAATCAAAATCAGGTTGGATTGAGGCACCGCCAATTTCCAATTCGTTTGTGTGTAATATTGGCGATATGCTCGATCGAATGACAGGAGGTTTATATCGTTCTACACCTCACCGTGTTTTAAATACATCAGGAAAACACCGTCTTTCGTTTCCCTTCTTTTTTGATCCCAACTTTGACGTTGAAGTTAAACCAATTAAATTAAACAGCGTAATATTAGACAATAAAAACGAACGGTGGGATGGCGCCAGTGTACATGAATTTAAGGGCACATATGGAAATTATGTATTAAGTAAAGTATCAAAAGTTTTTCCTGAGTTACAACGCACGGTACTTTAAATATTTCTCTATGTTTTTTCATAATAAGCATTATAAATCATGTTTATAAAACAAGAATCCATTGAAGCAATTAATTTTGAATGACTTTTAATCTACGACTTTACAATGGGGCAATCTACCAGTGCCTCGTTTGCGACAATAGAAGTCCCGCCGACAGCAGGACAGAGATTTTCGTATGAAAATAGAAGTGCCGCTCCAGTTCACATTATCTTCTAATTCCTCCCTAGCCTCTCCATCATTCACTACACTTGGCTCATTCGTCATAACGTTTTGGCGTTCCCAATAATTGCTGAACAACCGCCACAATACTATAATGGGGTCAAATATATTGCGATGTCCATTACCATTATTACTCAGATTTACACCTCCTTTACTAACGATAAAACGAATAATTGATTTCCTTCGGAATCTAGATTTTATCCTAATTTCATGCACTAATATTTACAATTTTGTTAACTTTAGTATCATTTGATTATCTTTAAATAAGATGTTTATTTAGAAGAAACCAGTAAGGTATAAAATGAATACATATTCAGTTGCAGGAAAAACTAGATTAAACAGCACTTATGACAAGTCTTATTGAGTACGAAGATGCTAGTGAAGAAGTACGCACGGTATACGATGATATCCGCACTACCCGTCAAACCGATTACATCAACAACTTTTGGAAAGCCTTAGCTAATCATCCTCCTACTTTACGTAGAACATGGGATACACTCAAAGAAGTAATGGCGAGTCCAGGTGAAATTGACCCACTTACGCGCGAGTTAATTTATATTGCCGTCAGTGTGACAAATGGCTGCGAATATTGTATTGCCTCTCATACAGCAGCAGCACGTAATAAAGGAATGAGTGATACAACATTTGGAGAACTAATGGCAATTACTGGCGCCGCTAATATGACAAATCGTCTTGCAAATGGTTATCAAATACCAGTTGATGAAGCATTTAAAAAATAAATTAACTTAGTTAAATTATTCGTAGGAAACGATAGCCTACGTCAATTTCTGTAAGGTTGAGAATTTCTTGATATTTTGCATTCCAAGCACCGCTACTTAAATCTGCTGCTAATAACTTTACTCCAGATTCGATAAGACTTTGGTTAACGAACGCAAATGAGGATATTCCCGCGCGTACTTCTGGTTGTAAATATAATTCTGGGCGCCTCCAACCAGCAGCAGCGAATAAGTCAGACAAGTCATGGGGTAATAAAAAAGGTATAACTTCAACATTTCTTTTCGTGTTTGTTTGAGCTAAATTGGTAAGCTCATTGATGGGTAGAAACCGTAGTGCATCTTCCCAAAGCCAAGGAAAATAATCATATAGCCATATCTTCTGAGCTAACCTAATATCAAAAGTTAACAAAATTATTGTTCCAGATTTAAGAATACGATGCATTTCTTGAAAAGCTTTCTTCAGGCGCGAAAAGTGATGAATTGTCAGTATACTTATCACTGCATCAACTGAATTATCTAGTAAAGGAATAGCTTCTGCATAACCAGTTTTCCATTTAATATTTGGATGTTCTATTGCTTGAGACTGCATTATTGAAGAAGGTTCAATAGCATAAATATCAAATCCTTGATTCGCTAACGCTAAACTGTAACCACCAGTCCCAGCACCGATATCAGCTATCTTACTACCTTTGGGTAAATTTAGTAAATTAGTTATTGTTTGAACAATCCGATAGTCGGGAACGCGCGTTGTTGAGTATTTTTTTCCAATTGAATCGTAAATTGCCATTTTGGTAGTGTATATACAAGTAGAGCTTGGGGAGGTTAACTTCAATAACTTAAATTTATTGATTTAACAATAAAGAATATTTGTTGTTATCAAACAAAATATAGGACAATAGAGTTATAGAGATAAGGAGATTTTATGTTTAATCACTTTATTAACACCCGATATGAACAAGGCTTAAAGCATCGCGATGCTGGAATATTACCACAAATGCAAGACTCTGTTTATCTGGAAGGTTATTTGAAAGGTAGACCTGAAGGCTTAGACGGTATATTACAATATTTTGATTCAGTTGAGGCGTATATGGAATGGAAATTTAAGTCAGGTACTTCCAAAACTTGATATTTAGATGATTATTCTAATTCAATTTTTAGAAGCGGTATCAGGCGCCCTGGAATGCTCGATGGAATATACTGAATTAATTGGGCACCATGTTTTAAGTAAAAGACTTCTGCATTTGGGTCGCTTAAAATAATCATCTGTCGAAAACCAAGAGAGACAGCAGTACTACGCGCGTGTTTTAAGAGCTTATTACCAAAACCTTGCCGCAGATAAGACGGTTCGATAAATAAATGCTTCAACTCTACTGTTTGTTCATGTGGTAGCAAGTTATAGTAGCCAATAATCTTATCATCTAGTTCCAGAACATGCGTATGTAATGCTGTGATAGCATCTGGTTGTAGCGTGAGTTCTTGTACAAAAACACTCATTTGTTCCAAGGTGTAACCCCAGTAAAGTTTGGAACGTATACCTAGTTGAGTAATTTCAGACGCTTCGGTTGGGTATGCTTTACGAATTTGTATCATTACAATTAAAGTGTTTTAATATTCATCGTTGGGACTGTATTCTGAAACATCGGGTTGTAAATGCGGTTGGGCAGTAATAAATGCAGGATGGTTCATACATACTTCATTGATTTCGCGAATGATTGGATATGAAGATAAAGAACATTGAAATCTCTCGGCATTATAAACTTGAGGTGCCAAAAATGCATCTGCAATAGTTGGCTCATCTCCATAACAGAAACTACCGCGAAATTTACTGTTACTCAAAATTTCTTCTAAAGCTTTTAACCCTTCATCTACCCAGTGACGATACCAACTCATTTTTTGTGAGAAACTAAAATCCATTGTTGAAGTAAAAAACTTACGTACTCTCATCACGCTCAACGGATGAATATCACAAGCTATTAACAGTGCTATTTGACGTACATATGCTTTTGCTAAAACATCACTGGGTAAAAGCGCTGGTTGAGGATAACGTTCTTCTAAATATTCAATAATAGCTAAAGATTGAGTAATAATAGCGTCACCATCAATCAGAGTTGGAACCATTTTTTGAGGATTAATTCGGCTATACTCTATTGTATACTGTGGGTCATTTTTTCGTAATTTAGCAATACTCTTATAAAGATAGGGAATCTTTTTTAGCTCTAATACAATCCTAACTCGGTAGGATGCTGTTGAACGATAGTAGCTATAAAGTTCTAACACAAATAAAACCTGATAATTTTACTGTTGCCCAATAATTATCCAGTATGTTCCATCCGGCACCGCTAGTCCAAAAGAGGGTTCACCGAATTCGTTGTTTAAAATTGGAGTGACTTTGGTTGCACTGCTACGACTGCAAAGTTCATGAAAAGCAGTAATATTATCAACTTGATAAGTAAACAAACATAATCCTAATGAACCAGGTTTAGAATATTCACGTTTATCTGGTGTAGGATATAGGGGAGTGTATACTTGTAAGACTCCTGCAACTGCTTTCGGTGGACAAAAAGCTGATACATAAAATTCTTGCTGCTCTTCTAACATCAAAATTTGACGAGTTGAAGGATTTTGATAACCAGAACGTTTAGGATTGAACTCCATTGGTGTAAGACCAAATACTTCCGTGTAGAAATAACTCAAACTATGGTCAGCGATAACTAAACTTGAATGAGTTCCTTCACTTACTGCTAAAGGAGAACTTGTCTCCACCGTACCATAACCGGGACGATTATAGTTATATCGTTGAAAAAATGCTTGTCGTGTTTCTGTACCAATTACAAACATTTCCCGCACTCCTACAAAGCGTTCATGCAAACTCTTCCCCGGATTCCCAACACCTTCTATCGCGCGTACAGGTTCAGTAAATATCCAATTACCTCCTTCCGATTTATCATCAGTAAAAGCATCCGCAACTGTATAAATATCTTTTGTTAGTGAAGCAAACCAACGACTACCAACAACTAATGGTTTTGTGGTGCCTAAACCTTCATTTAGTGGTTCTGCCCATAGCATCAGTCGTATTAATCCATGCTGCGATGAATTACCATTTTGCAGTCTGAATGACTTCAAATTTGATTCATACCCATAAAGTAACTTTGCTTGCGTCGCTTCTAATTGTGCTTGACTAACGACTCGATAACCCAACTCAGCCCAATACTTGAGACTAGCTTCAACATCGCGCGACCCGATGCAATTCTCAAAGATTCCACCAATCATAATATAATCCAAACAAACGCGAAGTTTTGTAACGCTCCATGCATACTACTATGTTTTGACCAATTTACAGTAGTATCTTAAAAATGTAGAGACGCGATATATCGCGTCTCCCTGCTCCCCGCGCGTTAGTATTATTTATTTCCTTGCCAAACAGCTTCCTTAACATTAATTTGTTTAGGAATAAGTTTGATTCTGTAGAATGTATCAGCAATTTCTTGCTGGTTCTTAATTACTTCATCGCTAAGTGGAAGTATGTCATACTCGCGTCGCTTTTCTGCTGTCTCTAGTACAGCAGCATCTATACCTAATACAGGTGAGAGTAACTTTGCGACTTCAGATGAATTATTCTTTGCCCAGTCACTCACTTTTTTCACTTCACCTAAAACAGTTTTCAATCCTTCTGGGTTCTTTTCGGCGAAAGATTTTGCAGCAAGAAAATATCCACGGTTCGGCGCCAGTCCTGTTGCATCTGTTAATAAACGTGGCGCCAGAGCTTTTTCAGCTGCTGCGAGATATGGATCCCAAACAGCCCAAGCGTCAACGTTGCCACCTTCAAATGCAACACGCGCGTCGGCAGGTGTTAAAAAAGTGGGTTGAATGTCACTGTATTGCAGTCCTGCTTTTTCCAAAGCTTTCACCACCAAATAATTAGTATTTGAACCTTTCGCAAAAGCGACTTTTTTACCCTTAAGGTCAGGAACTCTCAAAATTTTTGAATTTTTTGGAACTACAATACCTTCAGCCTTAGCACCCCAAGGGTCATAAGCAACGTAAACAAACGGATTATCACCAGCTTGAGCAAATATTGGCGGCGCCTCTCCTGTATAACCGAAGTCAATGCTACCTGCGTTTACAGCTTCTAGCATTGGGGGTCCAGCAGGAAACTCACTCCATGTTACAGTGGCGCCACTTGCCGCAAAAGCTTTCTCCAAATCTCCTTTTGCTTTCAACGCATAAAGCACAGTCGCCGCTTTTTGATACCCAATTCTAATCACAGCACCGCTCTTTGCTGTCGTTGGATTTGACGTAGGCACCTGTGTAGCTTTATCTCCAGAACAAGCCGTCAAAGCAAATGCCACAGTGAATCCCACCGCAAACATTGCAACGAATACACGAGTTCTTTGCTGTTGGAATTCTTGAAGTAAACCTAGTAAATTACCTAACACTCGTACTGCAAATAATTTTATCAACATAAACGCTATGCCTTTAAGGGTAAATACGTATACAAGAAGATTAATCATACGGCAAAACAATCGATTTACCGTTGTTTATATAGATAGAAATATCACACAAACAAGGTTGAAAAACAAGCGTTGCCTGATGCTACAAAACAAACACTTGACTTCGTAATCCATCTCACACTAATATTTAGATAATCTAATTATTAGGGTTACAAACAAATGATTAGGCTTACAGAAAAAATTGAGCATAGGAGGGTGCCGTCAAGTACCGTCCTAGAAACAGAGGGGTTAAGGCGCCGCTTTGACAAGTTCGTAGCTGTGGACTCGTTGGATATATCGGTAAAACAAGGAGAAGTGTTTGGTTTACTTGGTCCAAACGGAGCAGGTAAAAGTACCGTCATCAAAATGCTGACTACCTTACTACCACCAAGTGGAGGCAGGGCAACGTTAGCTGGGTATGATGTGACGCATCAACCTGAAAACGTTAGAATATGTATTGGGTATGTACCACAAGCGCTGTCTGCGGATGGCAGTTTAACGGGTTATGAAAATCTCTTAATTTTCGCCAAGCTCTATAACATTGGGTTTAAGCGTCGGGAACGATGTATTCAGGATGTTTTGGCTTTTATGAATTTGCAAGATGTACAGCACCGTTTGGTACGTACTTATTCAGGGGGGATGATTCGTAAATTAGAAATTGCTCAATCTATATTGCACCAACCGCAAGTTTTATTTCTCGATGAGCCAACTGTAGGACTTGACCCAATAGCGCGCGCGACCGTTTGGCAGCTTGTACAACAATTGCGTGAAGAATTTGGCACAACTATATTCTTAACTACGCATTTTTTAGAAGAAGCAGATAATTTGTGTGACCAAGTTGTAATTATGAACCGGGGTCAAGTAATTGTAACTGGGGCGCCGAGTCATTTAAAAGCTTCTTTAGAAAAAGACAACGCCACCTTGGATGATGTTTTTATTCATTACACCGGGGATCAACTAGCATCAGGAGTCAGCTACCGTGAAACCGCAAGAAATAGACGCACCGCTGAAAGGTTGGGTTAATAATAGTATCTTTGCAATAACTGAGTTAGTTAACAAAACCCTGATTATTGCTGAGTTAGAAGTGCGTAAACTGCGTCATGATCCAACAGATTTAGTAGTAAGAAGCATTCAACCTGCATTATGGCTACTTATCTTTGGACAAGTTTTTACCAGAACGCGCGCTATTCCTACAGGAAATTTACCTTACTTAGACTTCATGGCGCCGGGAATTTTGGCTCAAAGTGTTCTATTCGTGGCAATATTCACAGGAGGGATGGCGCTGATTTGGGAACGAGATTTAGGAGTAGTGCATAAACTACTATCTACTCCCACTCCCCGTATTGCAATAGTTTTAGGTAAAGCTATAGCTTGCGGTGTGCGATGCTTGTCTCAGGTATTTATAATTTACGGGTTAGCATTTTTGCTAGGTGTCAAACTCAATCTCAACCCAATAGCTTTTTTTAAAGTACTAATTATAGTACTATTAGGCGCAGGTTGCTTTTGTACATTCTCATTAATTATTGGTTGCGTAGTTAAAACGCGCGAGCGAATGACAGGAATAGGGCAATTAATCACGATGCCATTATTTTTTGCCAGTAACGCAATTTATCCCATCTCCTTAATGCCACAGTGGTTAAAATGGGTATCCCACTTAAACCCTCTAACTTACGAAGTAGATGCTTTGCGCGGTGCCATGCTCATCAATAGTGCTAGTCTTTACAGCTATGCTTGGGACTTTGCAATTCTCCTGCTAACATTAATAAGCTTAACATACATTTGTGGGCGACTTTATCCAAGAGTCGCAATGTAACAAGGAGAAAAACAAGCTCATGAGTTCGGATAAACCAGAAGAAAAATGTGCTGCCTCAGTTATGGACACAATTCCATTACTAATGCGGTTTATCCGAGCCGATATGCGTGAAAACAGCGCAGTGTCGCTATCCATACCACAACTGCGAACACTCGCATTCCTCAAACGCAACCCAGGCGCCTCATTATCAGAACTTGCAGAGCATCTAGGTGTAACATGCGCTACAGCATCAACAACAATCGAGCGACTAGTACAGCGTGACTTCGTACAACGTGCCGACCATCCCCAAGAACGGCGCCGAATAGTTCTAAATATAACAGAAGAAGGAAAACAGCATTTTGAACAAACCCAGTCACAAACACGCGCGCACATTAGAGACATACTACAAGATTTAACCAAAGAAGAAATAACACAAATAGAACAAGGATTAACCTTACTCAAAGATGTCTTCTCAAAATCAGAAGTTAAAAAGGCGCCTTAAAATGAAATTTACTTATGATGATTTAATGGTTATTGCTAGAGATGCTGACCTTTTGGTAACTAATTTTACTCTATTTGCTCAAGATTTATTCCCAACTCGCGCAATTTTTCCGCAAGTTTCTCCGCTCTTATTTTGGCTTCAACAGCTTCTTGTTTGGCTTGGGCAGTTTCTTGTTTGGCTTGGGCAGTTTCTTGTTTGGCTTCAACAGCTTCTTCTTCAGGAGAAAGAATTAATTCCCCCTCGAGAGTAAACCATCGTAGCCATAATTTATTAATTCCTCTAAATTTTCCTTGCCATAATCCCAAACTTAAGCCTAACTCTGGTACTAACATGCGTCCATTACTACTAATATCAATCTCTTCATAATGACCATTAACTAGATGATATGGTTTGACCTCGTTTGTGTAGCGGCTAAATACTACATAATAAGGAACTCGCAAAATCTTTTCGTATACTCTCCATTTTGTAGGCGGTTTATTTTCTTCTTGTTCAGTTTCTCCTAAATCTTCATCTTCTGTACCCGGAGATAATAATTCAACTACAACAAAAGGGTTGACTTTCTCTTGCCAAGTTACATAACTTAACCTTAAATCTTGCTCTTGATATAATTGCCCAACTCCGACTACACCTAACCAATCTGGACGCTTGTACCATAGAGGGTGGTTAACATCATAGTAAAGATTAAGGTCAGCAGCGCTGAAAACTAAGTCGATGCTCCAGTTTGTCGGTTGAAAAGTTAAAAATAAAAGTAAAGGTTGTAAAAAATGGAAATAGTCTGGCAAACCGGGTTCCTCTGGATTCTCACTAGGTAAATCATACATCGTTGGTAGAGTTTGGTGAGGAGGAAGTGGTGGGTCCGACTGAGGAATATAACCAAAAACGGAAGTCATAGTAATTTTTCCAACGGATATCTGAGTTAATTCTATAGTACTGTATTGACACTCAAATTAAGTGCATATACACCTAATCTATGAAAAACGAAGTTGAACAAATTGATGAAGCCACCTTAAACAGAGTCGGCGCCAGTTGCACCTGCTTCAGCCTAAGAAAAGCAGCAAGAGTTGTAACGCAGCTTTTTGATGAACAAATGGCGCCTAGCGTTCCCACATAGGTGAAGAATTGGTTTATCAGTCTTGTTTTTTCGATATTATACTGTTGTGAAAAATATATGAAGAAAATATTATCTATGATGGAAAGCATTTACCAAACGCGCGCAATAATAAAGGCGACCCATGTAGACGAATTTTTCTTTGTAGTAATGCCCAAATCAAATTTTTTTCTTTAGCAATAAAGCGCAGCCAAGTATTGCTATCAGCAATCACGGTTAGATTAGCATTGCCAACGTGCCCTTCTTGTACTTGAATCGATTGATTAAAAATTGTAACTGTAGCCTTACATTCTTCTGAACCAGTGAATGAAAAATGGTAGACAGCATTAAGACCCTTCGACTGTTCGCGTTGAAATAATAACGGTAGTCCGAATAAAAACCCTTTAATAAAACGCGGACGAATACCGTTACTAACCTGCTTAATCTCCTTATGTGGAAAGCGACGAGCAACATAATTTTCGGCATCAGAACCGCGAACAACATAAATTGTTTCTTCTTTATCTTGCAAAGGTTTGACTACTTCCTTTACAAAACTTGGCTTATTTGCTAAAAATTGCCCTATAACATCTTCCCCAGCCGGACAAGCTGCAATACAGTATGCAGCTTTATAGCTCGGCTTAAAAGAAAGGCTTTGCCACATTGAAGCCGATTCTGAATCATTAACTTTTTGACGATACTCGGCGCCGTTTTTACTATCAGCAATAGTTTCTACCCAATCTGTAAAACCTCCCATAAATTCCCGATAGTTGTGAGTGTAGCAAGCGGAAAAGTCAAAGTTACCATCCTTACGAATTGCACCAACTGGACAAGCGACAACACAAAGATTACACCCTAAACAAGGATTGTAATCAATTGGTTTGTTATAACTAGTAACTTCCGTATCTATCAAAATCGTTTCTAACAGAATAAAACTACCAAACTTGGGATGAATCACATTGCGATGAAGACCCATATGTCCCAAACCAGCAGCAACTGCTATGGGTTTATGAGAAACAACCCAAATTTTACCAGGAAATTTTTCCATTTCCATTGGGAACCCAGCTGCTGGATTCATTGCTCGGATTCCCTGCTGTTCTAATACTGTTACAATTCGTCGCGCGACTTCATTTGTATGGTCGTAGTTGGCATGAAACTCTTGGTTTGCCATTGAACGTGCTGGAGTGCGGACATTTTCACGATTCATTCGGCATACAATACTAATCAGTGTTTTTATTCTACTAAAAGCTGCAAGAATATCCTGTTTTTGATTAGTAATTTCTGGTCGGTCAATCTCGATAAACCCTACATCATCGGCACCCATCTCCAAACATAGATTTCGCAGCCAAGTTGCATCTAATGTAGTAGTTTGCGGTAAAACATCTCCATCAGCAACTTTTTTATAAAAACTTTTGACTGTTGGATGTTCATCGAATTTAGGCATTTTTCTTACCAATTAATATTCTCAGTTTGTGTACATTAGACAAGTTTCATCAAAAACATGTATGTACATGTTTTTGTCAAAAAAAATTAACTATTGTTTGATAGATGAGTCGTTTCTGCCAAGATAGAAAGCAATTCTCGCGCTTGTTGAGTGCCAAATTTCTCGGTTATGCGATTTTGAGCTTTTTCCCAAAGGGGCAATGCACTATCTAAAAGCATATGTCCTTCCTGTGTTAAACATACTACTCGGACTCGCCTATCCTCCTCACCAGGAGTAATTACAATCAACCCTCGTTTTTCCAAGGGCTTAAGATTGCGCGTTAATGTTGTTTGATCCATAAACAGTCCCTCAGCCAGAAGTGTAATTGCCGTAGAACCTAACAATTTTATAGATGTTAGCAAAGTAAACTGATTCAACTGCAATCCAAGTGGACGCAACGCCTCATCATAAATCTGAGTGATTATGCGTGACGCACGACGTACATGCATACCAATACAAAGTGATGGTACTTGATTTATGTCCATATTTATATGTATATACATGTAAATTGATTTTGTCAAGGCGAGACCTTGATCTTAATTTTACCTGTTGACTAAGTATCAATATGTGAGACACTAATATTTAGAGAGTCTAAATATTTGGCTGTTAAGTATTGTACTAAAATCTAAGCATGTCTCCTCAAAATCAGAAGTTAAACAGGCGCCCTAAAGCAGAAGCCAAACACGATGCTTTCGCAGCTTTAAGATACCGTGATTATCGATTATTTATAATTGGGCGCACACTTTTATTCATCGGCTCCCAAATGCAAACAGTTGCACTAGGGTGGGAACTATACGAGCGTACTGGTTCAGCCTTAGTATTAGGAGGTATTGGACTAGCACAAGTCACACCGATGATTTTGCTAACTTTAATAGCTGGTCACACTGCGGATAGTTATCGTCGCAAACCAATATGGCTAGTTTCAGTCTTCATACTTGCGCTTTGCTCCTTGGGTTTAGCGGTAATTTCCTATACCCATATACCAAATACAATTGTGATTATTTATACCATCTTAATAGTAACAGGTATTGCAAGAGCATTTCTCAAACCAGCAAGTGACGCTTTATTATTTCAACTAATACCAGTAACAGCCTTTACAAATGCCGCAACTTGGAACAGCAGTAGTTTTCAACTTGCTTCAGTAGTAGGGCCAGCTTTGGGTGGAATGGCAATTGCAGTTATGAAAGGCGCCACAGGTGTATATATCATGGCAGCGATAGCAGGATTGCTGTGTTTTCTATCAACAGTAATGATTAAAGAGCCACCATTCACCCGTTCCAAAGAACGAATTTCTTTCAAAGCATTAGCATCAGGCGCCAAATTCGTTTGGGACAACCAATTAATACTAGCAGCAATATCTCTAGATATGTTCGCCGTATTATTAGGGGGTGCAGTAGCATTACTTCCTATATTTGCTAAAGATATTTTGCATGTAGGACCATTTGAACTAGGGTGTTTACAAGCAGCATCATCAATAGGCGCCTTAATAATGGCGGTCATACTAGCACATTTACCACCATTACGCAAAGCAGGCCCAGCATTATTATGGTCAGTAGTTGGGTTTGGAGTAGTCACAATTATATTTGGACTATCGCGTTCATACTGGTTATCATTACTAATGCTCTTATTCAGCGGCGCCTTAGACAGTATCAGCGTAGTAATTCGTCACACCCTAGTCCAAATTCGTACACCCGACAACTTGCGTGGTAGAGTAGCAGCAATTAACAGCGTATTTATTAGCGCATCAAACGAATTAGGAAGTTTTGAATCAGGATTAGCAGCCGCATTTTTAGGGCCAGTAGTATCTGTAGTCGCTGGAGGAGTAGGAACAATATTAGTAGTAATAGCAGTAGCAACAATTTGGCCTCAAATACGTAACTTAGGCGCCTTAGAAGAATACAAGCACCATTCATCATAATAAGTAGGGTGCGTAACGCCACCAACAACACTGAAACGAAGCGACAAACCAGTAGCGTTACGCACCATCCCAAAGTAGTAAAATAGTTTATATTACTTGCGTGCGTCGGTAGCAAAGAACAATAACTAAGAAGATTTTAGAAACACTTTCTCACGATAAAGAAGTTAGTATATTTTGTAAATATTAAACGTGAGGGCTGTTATATTTGTGCGCTCTTTGTTTGCCTTCTATACGGGTTTTCCCACTAGCTGCAAGATGGGAGTTACCTATATGCGCTACACTGGGCATTGTCACAGCAAGCGTATCTCCATTATTATGTATCGTTGGTTCAACACCTCAGGTCCGTGTAACGGGGACGACCACTACATGTTATCACCTACTGTTCGCTTACCTTCGCTTGAGCGGTTGATTCGGCAGCGCAGTTATTTTGTAATTCACGCACCACGTCAAACAGGTAAAACTACAGCAATGCTAGCGTTAGCTGAACAAATAACTAGTATGGGAGAGTACTGTGCAGCGACTTTATCAGTAGAAGTAGGAAATGCTTTTAAAGATGATATCGGAGGCGCCGAGTCTGCAATTTTAGATACATGGCGCGATACAATTGCAATACGTTTACCTGCTGATTTACAACCACCTGATTGGGGTTATGGGGCACCTGGGCAAAGAATTAGGTCTAGTTTACAGGTATGGGCACAAAATTGTCCGCGACCGCTAGTATTATTTATTGACGAAATAGATTCTCTAGAAAACCAAGTATTAATTTCTGTTTTACGACAATTACGTGACGGTTATGCGAATCGGCCAAAAAACTTTCCTTCATCTGTAGCATTGGTCGGTATGCGGGATGTGCGAGATTATAAAGTAGCTTCTGGTGGTAAAGATAGGTTAAACACAGCAAGTCCATTTAACATCAAAGACCGCTCACTAACAATGAGATATTTTAATGATAAAGAGGTTGTAGAATTATATCAGGAGCATACTTTAGATACAAAACAAGCTTTTACTTCTGAAGCAGCGCAAATGGCTTATGATTTAACTTATGGACAACCTTGGTTAATCAATGCCTTAGCAAAAGAAATTGTAGAAGAATTAGTAACCGATACACAAGTAACTATTACAGTAGAACATATTAATCAAGCTAAAGAAATATTAATTTCGCGTAAAGATACTCACCTTGATTCTCTAGCTTCGAGACTTACTGAAACAAGAATCAAAGCTATAATGGAACCAATGTTAGCAGGAGATACATTAGGTAATACACCAGACGATGATAGACAATATTTAGTTGACTTAGGTTTGTTACGTCGAGAACCAAATGGTGGACTAGTAATTGCTAACTCTATTTACCGCGAAGTTATTCCCCGTGTTTTAACTCAAGGCGCCTCTGATAGTTTACCAAGTATTACTCCTACCTGGTTAAATCAAAATGTTGAATTAGACCTTGATGCTTTACAAGAGGCATTTACAGATTTTTGGCGCCAGCATGGAGAACCACTACTTAGTACTACATCATACCAAGAAATCGCACCTCATATAGTACTAATGGCATTTTTACATCGCGTTGTAAATGGGGGAGGAACATTAGAGCGGGAATATGCAATTGGCAACGGTCGTATGGACTTATGCTTAAAATATAAAAAAGTCACTTAAAGTCACTTTAGGAATAGAAGTAAAAACTTGGCGGAATAAAACTTCAGACCCAGAAGAAAAAGGGTTAAGTCAATTAGAAACTTATTTGAACCGCATAAAAGCAGATTATGGCTGGTTATGCATTTTTGATAGACGTTCAAATGCACCTGCTTTCATTGACCTTCTGTCAACCAGAAACACCACAACAAAAAAAGGGCATAACGTAGTAATCATATGCGCGTAGGGGCAGGTTAAGCCAAAACCTCAAATTATATTACAACTATTACAACCACGTAAACCTGCCCCCAAATTAAAAAGGTCGATAACGTCAAGAAAAATAGAATTTATTATCCTGCAATGAATCTAGGGTGTTTACAAGCAGCATCAATAGGCGCCTTAAATAATCATGCTGTTAGAAAAAAACAGTTCAATAGTATAGACATTATGTGTGCAATTGTTCTATGTTGTTTTGTTTTTAGCGATAGAGATGCTTCGTACCTTATATCCTGCACCTGCAATTAATGCCTGTATTATTTATTGCCAAATTTGTGACTACGCTCATACCCGCCTATGGTTAAAACCCATAGGCTAATAGCATAAGTCCATTTAAATGGACTGATAAAAATAGTGATATTAAATACATAGTTATTTAAAAACAAGAATTTATACTTAAAGATGCAAGATTTGAGGTATCAGATGCTTCGTGCCTCAGCATGACAGATAGAGAGGGTGCTTTGTTTCTGTGGCAACTATGCAATACTGCTGCTTTAGTTATATACTACTTAAAGTTTATCGACTTACAGTATATTGATATGGTTTCTACAAGTTCTGATAATGTGCAGCGTCCGAATGTGGTTTTCATTCTGGCTGATGATTTGGGATGGGGGGACTTGAGTATTGATGGACAGCAGAATTATCAAACGCCGCATTTAGATAAGTTAGCATCTGAAGGAGTGCGTTTTAGTCAAGCTTATTCGTCGTCTCCGGTTTGCACACCAACGCGCGTTAGTTTTTTTACAGGTCGTTATCCGGGGAGGTTGCCAATTGGTAATCAAGAACCTTTACTCGGCGCCCAACAAGCAGGTAATAGTGTTGGATTACCTCCTGAACACCCAACAGTTGCGTCGTTAC
The DNA here is from genome assembly GCF_059640475.1 of Calothrix sp. CBUCES-K 9914. Classification (NCBI taxonomy): domain Bacteria; kingdom Bacillati; phylum Cyanobacteriota; class Cyanophyceae; order Nostocales; family Calotrichaceae; genus Calothrix; species Calothrix sp. CBUCES-K 9914. Next base: position 4,119 of record NZ_JBXXZH010000097.1, on the reverse strand, counting down.
TGAAGGCAAATGGTTATGATACTGCTTTGATTGGTAAATGGCACTGTGGTTATTTACCCAAGTACAGTCCTTTGCAGAGTGGGTTTAATGAATTCTTTGGTAATTTTAGCGGCGCCATTGATTATTTTCGTCACGTGGATACTTCAGGAGAACCAGACCTTTGGGAAGCGGAAGTTCCAGTGCAGTATATAGGTTACATTACAGATTTGTTTACTGACCATGCAATTGAGTTTATTAAAAGACAACGCAATCAGCCTTTTTACCTGAGTTTACACCACACGGCGCCGCACTGGCCTTGGGAGGGTCCTGATGATATAGAACTTAGTAATGCATTAATTGGTAAAGATGGTCTACAAAGTTGGATTAATACAGGAACGGCAGAATCTTATGCTGCTGTAGTTAGAAGTTTAGATAAAGGTGTTGGGAAAGTATTGCAAGCGCTTGATGAAGCGGGTATTGCAGATAATACTATAGTTATTTTTGCTAGTGACAACGGTGGTGAAAAGTTCTCGAATTTAGGTGAGTTTAAAGGTAAAAAAGGCTACGTATATGAAGGAGGTATTCGAGTTCCTACTTATATACGCTTTCCAGGTGTAATAGCACCCAACCAAGTTAATGACCAAGTAATTATTACCCACGATATTACTGCAACGATTTTAGCTGTAACAAATACCTTACCTAACCCTAATTATCCTCTTGATGGTGAAGATTTACTTCCTATTATTAAAGGAGGAGTTCCAATTCATCCTAGAACCCTATTTTGGCGCTACAAGGGTATTGATACACCAGTTTTACCACCAAAAGTGTTACAAGGCGCCGTTCGTAGTGGAGAATGGAAGTATGTAAAAACTGGGGATAAAGAATTTCTTTTTAATTTAGCAACAGATAGTAAAGAAGAAATTGATTTGCAATTTGAATATGTAAGCGTATTTGAGCAACTACGCGCGGAATATCAAAAATGGGAATCTGAATTAGAACCATATTCAGCTTGATTAGTATTTATGGATTTAGTACAAGCTTGTTTTTTATTTATTGCTGCTTCCATAAGTGGGGTACTAAACTCAGTTGCAGGTGGAGGTGGATTAATTATTTTTCCATCTCTTATTTTTACTGGTTTACCAGCTATTAATGCTAATGCCACAAGTACAGTTGCCTCATCACCGGGATATATAGCAAGTATAAGTGCTTACCGTGACAAGCTACAAACACATCGACAATTATCTTGGTTTTTAGGTAGTGTAAGCATAGCTGGTGGAATAATAGGCGCCACTTTACTGCTTCATACTCCAATAGCTATATTTAATCAGCTTGTACCCTACTTAATGTTAATTGCTACAGTAATCTTTACTTTCGGTAGGTTGATTGAAACTCGATTACAGATTATACCTAAAGACAATACTCAGAATTCTTGGGGTTTCTTATTCAAAGCATCATTTATTCAATTTGTCATTAGTATTTACGGGGGGTATTACGGTTTAGGGATTAGCTTTTTAATATTAGCTAGTTTAAGTTTGCTAGGCATTAGAAACTTTCATACTATAAATGCTTTGAAAGTGTTGATAATGTTATGTATTGATAGTTTTGCAATCTTGACTTTTATAGTCGCTAATGTTATTGCGTGGCAGCAAGCTATAATCATGATGCTTGGTACTGCTATTGGTGGTTATTGTGGCGCCTGTTATGTTCGTAATATTGAACCAGACTTGATTAGACGTTTTGTGATTGTAATTGCTTGGATAATAACGTTTTATTTTTTTATTCGTAAATAGTTTTGATGTCTCTAAGCACACCTAAGAGGATGTTTGAAAAGTTATCTTTAATACACAATACGCAGTGTTGAATCCCCCCTGACCCCCTTATTAAGGGAGGAAAAAGAGGCATTTAAGCCCCCCTTATTAAGCAGGGCTGTTTCATTCCCTCTCAAATCGGATTTGTCAAGATGGTTAGCTATAAAAATCATAAGTATGGGTAGCAATGAAATAGACTTTTAAGCACATAAATATAAGTGTGATTGTTTATTTTATCGGCGCCTTGGTAGCAAAATTACCAATAAAGATTTGCGCGAAACCCTTGATTTTTCAAGATTTTTAGGGAACGAATCAGCCCTGCCTTATTAAGGGGGGTTGGGGGGATTTTCCAAGGCTATAGTTTAATTTTATACTTTATAAATGACCTCTAAAACTGCTTGAACTAACTTATCAGGTTCTATTGGTTTACAGATATGGCGTTGAAAACCTGCTTCGAGTGCTTGTTTGTGATCAACTTCTCCAGCGTAGGCAGTTAAGGCTATTGCTGGAATTTGTCCACCATTTTGAAGCGGTATATTGCGAATTTGTCGTATTAGCATATAGCCATCCATTGAAGGCATCCCAATATCACTTACAATTAAATCTGGAACCGCTTTAGAGATAGCTTGTAATGCTTCAATTCCAGAGGCAAAGGTCGTAATGATTGCTCCAGTTTGTTCTAAAACAAAAGCTACAAATTCGCGTGAATCTTGTTCATCGTCTATAACAAAGATGCGAATACCGTTTAAATTTTTGGTTGAGTTGTCAGGCGCCTCAACGGTTGGTAATACACACAACTGAGTGAAGAGCGGTATTTTAACAGTAAACGTGGCGCCTTTTTCTTCACCATGACTGTCGGCAGCGACCGTTCCCCCATGCAGTTCGACAATTTGCCGTACAATTGCTAGTCCTAACCCTAGTCCACCAAATTTACGAGTTGTGGCTCCATCTTCTTGGCGAAAATGTTCAAAAACATAAGGTAGAAAATCAGCACTAATTCCTTTTCCTGTATCGGTGACTTGAATTTGAGCATGGCTCTCATCTGTGGTTAGGGTAATACTAACTTGTCCGTAAGAAGGTGTAAATTTAACTGCATTGGACAAAAGATTCCATATTACCTGCTGCAATCGCCCAGCATCTCCCATGACGATACCAATGTTAGGTGGTAATACATTGGTTTGAATTTGAATAGCTTTTGCTTCGGCAGCTAATCGAACTGTTTCTAACGCCGCTAAGATTACGGCACTTAAATCAACCGGAACCACGGTTAAACTAAGTTTGCCGCGCAATATTCGAGATATGTCGAGCAAATCATCAATTAGTTGTACTTGTAATTGGGCGTTACGCTCAATTGTCGCCAAAGCAGTTTTGGTTCTTGCCGCATCTAGTTTTCCCTGCTGTAATAATTTTGACCAACCAAGAATCGGATTAAGGGGCGTTCTCAACTCGTGCGATAGTACGGCTAAAAACTGATCTTTAATTTGGTTCGCGCGGTCGGCTGCCTCTCTTGCAGCTTGTTCACGAGCAAACAGTTGTTCTCGTTGTGCCTCAATGCGTTTTTGAGCAGTGATGTTAAGTACAGTACCAATAAAGCGTTGCGGATTGCCAGTAGAATCAAAGTATACTTGTCCTTTTGCAGCAATCCATCGTTCGACTTTATCCTGAACCCCGATTATACGATATTGAGCGTCATACTTGCCGCCGGAAACTGGGTTTAAAGCAGTTTGTATTGCATTTTCTACTTGTTCGCGGTCAGAGGGGTGTATTGCTGCAAATAAAACCTCAGTGCTAGTTGCGGTATTTGGTGATAAGCCAAAAATAGTTTTGCTACCCTCATCCAAAATCATTTGGTTGGTAATAAGATTCCAGTCCCAGGTGCCTATTTGGGCAGCTTCTATAGCCATACGGAAGCGGTTTTCACTGTCGCGTAATGCTGCTTCGACACGCGCGCGTTCGACTGCTGCCCAAGTACGCTCGGCGACTTCTTGAGCTAAAAACACCTCGTCAGTTGTCCAAACTCGCGGTTTGCATGTGTGAACTGCTAGCCCAGCTACAAATTCGCCTTCTTTGAGCAGTGGTATGCCAATATAGGCACCAATTTGAACCGCAGCGTAGGCACATCTTTGTTGTGGGGATAACTTGGTATCAGCTTGCACATCAAATGAGGAGACAGGGCGACCAGTACGGTATGCCGCAAGCAACGTTGCCCCAAACGAGTCAACTGGATAGTTACCAGCGCTTGTAAGGGCACCGTTAACATAATCACGCTCAACGACGTAATTGGCGCCTATAACCTCAAAGTACAGGACACGATTGGCGCCTAAATATTCAC
>NZ_JBXXZH010000096.1:0-31443 GCF_059640475.1 Calothrix sp. CBUCES-K 9914 | reverse complement strand
TGGAATTATAGCTCCTAAAATTGAAATGCAAAAGGCACCAGCACTTTCGAGCGCATTTAAGAATATATTAGGATTTAGTACAGCTAAACACATTGGTGGAAACAAAACAAGTCCGTACTGCCATTCTCGCGCAGTTGAAAATTTGATTATATTGTTGAAAAAATTAAGTAAACCGTAAAAAAAACCAATAAAAGAGGTAATAATTGCAAATTCAGAAAAGACTGCAACCGTTATTTCCAGTAAATTACCAGAACTCCCACCTCGTAAATTTTTTAAGGGGTCAAATTTTTCTGTACTAATAAATTGTTGTACTAATTCGGAATTAACACTACCTAAAATTACAGCGTTCCACGCGATAAACATTATCAGTGGTATTAATGAACCAAAAAAAATTGACTGTTTAACTTTCCGTGCGTCTCCTTCTAATTGTACTGCAATTACTGGAATCACATTATGGTAAAATAATGCTACTAACATAACTGGAATCGCAGCAGTTAACTCAGTCCAATCTTGAAAAACAAACTGTGATAGATGAACTTGCTTACTTACCAAAAACAATAAGCCAGCAAATGAAACTATTACTACAAAAACCAAAGTGCTATTTAATTTCTCAATTAACTTTGGGCGCCCAAAATACATAATTCCACCAAACAACAGCGCAAATATTGTTGTTCCTAACCAGTCTGGCAAATTAAGCGACAACGTTCTAAGTAATATTTCTCCACCTTGAGCAATATACGCAACCAGCAATGCGTAATGCAAAAACAAATTCGCACCACCAGCAATTATTGCTCCTGGTTTTCCGAATGTATTCTCTACCATTGTCAAAAAACTGCTACTGGCGCCTGAGTTTCGCATCGCATCTAAACTAACTTCAGCAATTAATAGTCCAGAAACTAAAGCATACAACCACACAGCAATTAACAACACCGTTGAAGGCGCCACTCCAGAAGGTAAAGTCACTGTCGGTAAAGCTAAAATTCCGGCACCAACCGTTGTACCAGCAATTAACGCAGTACTTCCCAATACACTACCTGGTTGGTGAAGTAACTTATCACCATTAAATTCTATATTTGAAAACAAACGTGTAGTCTGCATCCGTTAAAAAAAGTAAAGTTATGTTACATAATCATAACAATAACGTAAGTCAGGCACAATGTACCTCAAATATATTCCAGAGTAGACGCCCGTAGGATAGGCGTCTCGCCTGTCCGTCAAAGAACTAAAAAAATAACATTTGGAAAATCTGTTCTAATACACTCATCCTGAATTAACAAAATCATAGATAAATTCCCAAATCAGTTATTACTTGTAACCATGTGTCTGGCGTTGGTAAAGATTGTTTAATAAATTGACTCGTCAGATTACTAGCATTAGCTTTATATAATAAGTTAGCATAGCTAAAACAGCGAGCAGGTTTTTTGAAACCATCGGCGCCATAGATGGAAATTAATTCCCCCAGTTTTTCTTCTACTTTAAAGATTATTTTAGGCGCCAGAGCAAGTAAATTGTGCATCCATTGCTCCTTTTGGATAATAAAAGCAGATAATTCGAGATTGGGAGAATTTCTAAACTCATCACAAATCGCCTGAATTTTGTCCCATTTATAACTACCCCAAGGTTTAGCCATCATCACTGGCAATTGCCATTTAACTATCTCTTCCTTCCAATAATCTTGAGGTGATTGTACTTGAACAATCTCAAAGCTAGGTAAAATTAAAGCAGTCAATCTGCCTCCATGACAAGCTCCAGTATCTATACCGTAAGCTTTCTGTTCAATTATAAGTGGATTATCGCCAACAACGCGATGACCAAAAATAACAGGTTTAATACCAGTATAAAGCTGGCTCCAATATGTATCTCTATATTGTTTTTCCAAATACTTCTCACCCGCAGTACAACCACACAACACTTCTTCTCTTTGTTGCTCGATAGGTATACCATTTTCTACCGCAGCATGAACTAAAATTGCTTGCTCTGTTTCGTAATAATATGGTAGATGGCTAACCCATTCTAAAAATTCGGTATAGTGGGTGCCAAATTGTAGTTTGACAATTTCTTGAGAGAAAGAAAGAGTTTGTCTTAGGTGTTTACGTTCGTGATTTCCCATCAACACGATGGTATTGGGGCGATTTTTGAGAAAATTATATACTTTTACTGAATCAGTTCCACGGTCTACTATGTCTCCCAAGGAGATTAAGCAATCTTCTTCTGTAATTTTTACTTTGGCTAATAGCTGGAGCAGTTCTGTATAGCAACCATGAATATCGCCAACTATAATTGTTCGCATAGTTTAAACTGAATTATAAATGTAATATGTACTGTAACACATGAAAATTGGGAACGGGCAAGGATGCCCATTCCACAAGAGTCTTACAATCAAGAGTCTTACAATATTTCCACAAGAGTTATAATTGCCCAAATGCTTGGATTTGCAGACCAAAGTCATCTAACCAGACAATTCAAGAAATACGTTGGAGTTACACCTGGACAATATAGCTGTTATTAGTCGCATGAGGTACAGATTAAAATTATATATTTCTTGTGGAGTGGGCATCCCTGCCCGCCCTTGTGTACTTAATTAGAATGGGAACCGCTATATTGGACTTGATGTTAATAACGTTCAAGACAACTAAGAGATGTGTTTTCTAAACTATCTCCATAAGTAAGTGTGTAGCGGAGAAACTTCTGTTATGGGTGTTGATACTAGCAAGCGAACCAATACATCAGTTCGCTTAAGAAATAATATTCAACCTGGTGATTTAGGAGAAATTCTGCGCTTACATGGCGCCACCTTGTTGAAAATTTATTTCACTCATACTCATTAGAAGAACTACCAGGGTAACGCTTGACCATCTCGAAAGAACCCGCCTGTTGGAGCATCATCAGGAAGCGTTGCTGCCCAGACAACACTGGCCGCTCCCTCTGCCACAGGTCGTCCACCGGCGCCACCCATGTCTGTTGCGACCCAACCCGGACACACTGCGTTGACCAAAATTCCAGTTCCTTTCAGTTCCGCAGCTAGCAACTTAGTGAAGGCATTTAATGCCGCTTTAGATGTGCTGTAAGCTGGAGTACTGGCGCCCATACTGGCAAGTGAGCCAGCTTCGCTAGAGACATTAACGATGCGACCGTGCTGACTTCGCCGTAATAAAGGCAAGAAGGCTTGGCACATTCGCCAAGGTGCAAGTGTGTTGGTAGCGAGCGCTTCCTGCACAACTGCAAGGTCGGCATTACTTGCTTTTTGCCAGGTATCATAGAGGATGGCTGCGTTGTTAACCAAAACATCCAGTTTTCCAAACTCCTGCTCCACCTGTTGAGCAAGACGGTTAATACTTTCTGGGTCAGTCACATCAAGTTGACGTGGCAGCAATGTTAACCCCGTTTTTGTAAATGAATCTGCGGCAGCTTTACCTTTTTGCAAATCACGACTTCCCATAATCACTGTCATGCCTGCTTGAGCGAGTTGGTAAGCTACCTCTAGCCCAATGCCTCGGTTTGCCCCAGTGACAAGGGCAATAGTCGATTTTTGTGTAGCACTCATTACATTACCTTACTTGTAGAGTATTGGATTACAGCGTTGTGAAAACAGGATTCCTGTTTCATAACAGTGTAGAAATATTGTTTAATTCGTGTTCTGTTTCTGTTTTACCTGTAGTCGGCAACTGTTGTATATGCCATTCTTGGTAAAAATGTTTTTATCTTGGGAGTTTGTCAATACCAGTAGTGTGATAAACAAGGGCAGGAAAATCAAGAGTACTGACTGTGTGACGACGCTGCGCCGCTTCTAAGTGGCGCCAAAATCCTAGTTGACTCATCGTTACAACAAATCTTGCTCCAGATTGCAAAATAAACTGTTCTACAGCAACGTTCTTTAGAGATATTCCTGTCAAAGTAGTTATTTGGGTAGTTTGATTGAACTACAGCACTCTCGTTTAAAATATAATTTTAGAAACCCGGTTTCTTTACAATATAACTACCGTAATCAAAATTACCAATCTATGAATAAAGTAGCTGTATAGTATTGAGTTTTCATGAAAGTCAAAACGGCAAATAACTAATGGCAAAAGTAATGTAATAATTTTACCTAAATCCAGTTACAAACAAAAGTAAGGTGCGTGACACTACCAGTCGAAGCGCTTCGTTTTAAAATGTTAGTCGTGTCACGCACCCTACTATCAACTAAATACTATTTCTGAGTAGTGAAAAGATATGCATATCCCACTGTCATCACTATCCTTAAGTTTTTACGTTCTCTGATCGTCGCTCGCGGTTATTTCAAAAATTTGCTTCTTGACAAGAACAGATACAAACCATAGCATCTAATAAGATGTCTTATTAAATGCTTTATAAAATGCTATGGCAATTAAAATTAATCTCGAAAATATTCAAACTCTTACTGACTTTAAACGAAACGCCAAGGACTACGTAGAACGAATAAAGGCTACAAAGTCTCCGCTCGTGCTGACGGTCAACGGGAAAGCTGAGGTTGTAGTTCAGGAGGCGCAAGCGTTTCAAGATATGATGGATAGGCTTGATCGTGCGGAGGAAGAATTAAAAATACTCAAAAAAGAGACATTGCGACGAGAAATAGCCATTGGAATAGAGCAGCTTGATAACGGTCAGTATACCGAATACGATGAAGAATCGCTCCTTTGTTTTTTTGAAGACATTAAAGCACGAGGACGCAAGAGATTAGAGCAGAACAAAACTCCATGAGCCGATTTAAAATTTCTACTCAAGCAGCTCAAGACCTTGAGGATATCTGGAGCTACGTTGCCGCAAATAACCCACGAGCTGCCGACAACCTTTTCGGTAAGCTGCGAGAAAGGTTTGCCAAACTTGCCAAATTTCCAAAAATGGGACAGGGACGCGAAGACTTGGCTCTTTCCCTGCGAAGTTTTCCTGTTGGAAGTTACTTGATTTTTTACCGCACTCTAAATGAAGGAATTGAAATTGCGCGTATTATTCATGGTTCACAAGACATAGAACAAATTTTTAAAGAAGTTGAGGATACAGATGCTTGATACGCGTGCGTTTCAAAACTACGCTGTTGGTTTTTGCTTCTCGTGTATGCTCCCAGTCCTATAGCTATTATCCGAGAGATGCTTATGATGTACCAAACTCAGTAAACTGCCGTATATAAGGTTCATGAAACGCCAAAATAATATCCTGCTTAGGCACTCCCATTTCAACTAAACGATTGGCAATTCCTTCTTCCGTGCCATCATGCTGAATCCAGATTTTACCATTTTTGATATCAAGATGCAGAATACAACCAAAATCACGTCTATTTCCACGCCAACCTACATAAAGTAATTGATAGTGGTCTTGCTTTTCATCAAAAATTGTTTGCACCTCATACTCTTCAGCATTTCTTTGTTGTCTTGAAGAACGCTGTTGCCGTTCAGAAAGTATATGTTGAATATATTGCCGATATTTTTCTAAAGCCATTGATGAATAACCTCCTTCTCTACATCATAAATTACCAATCGTAATTGATATCGTTGAACTGCCGATACAACAAACTTTCGTTGAAAAAAAGTTTCATAAATTGGTACGCGAACTGCTAAATAAAGTTGCCGTTCTGGGTCAATTTTATCTAATGCATCACGGTAGTTTAAAAATTGCCCCAAAGCAGTATGAAATTCTGAAACATTTGACGTACTAATAAAACTTTTAATTTCCACCGCTATTTTTTGTCCGTCTCGCTCTGCCCCTAAAAGTTGCTCTGCTGCTAAATCAATCTCAAAATCTACATCATCTACATTAATTTCATAAGGGTCAGCGGTAATATTCCACCCTTCTTTTTCTAAAGCTGTTCTAACTACATAATGAAATCTATCTCTTGCCATACAAGTTCAACTTCATGCTCATTCAGGGGCGCCAGTCAAAGCTGGATAATATAGGACGTTGCACTTTAACATCTTATTTTAGCTCAGAGCCTGGTTTAGTAGTAATGGTAATGAAGGTTTAATAATCTGGATTACGGTTTTATCAACAAGTAAAATCCGAAACTCAGTGTTTTACGTCCTTATTATAAGTACATCTCATACTATTGACGGATGCGTTGTTGCATGGCAAGAGCATCCGGGTCATTGGGTTGAGTGAAAACGTATTGCAAGGGCGGCACGGTTATATTATCCCTCGTAATAATCCCACTCGTCGCAATACTGCTCGGTTAAGGACATAGCGTAGCCTGAAACCCTTATAATATCGTTGTTTATCATGCGAAAAAAAGCTTAACCGAGCAGTATTGCCACTCGTCGTTATTGCCGACTGTGCTGTAAAGTGGGATAAAACCTTGGAGATTGATGTAAATGCTGCAAACTTCATCCGGTAAAATCCCGGTAGGATATACAACACAAGCATCAGATACGTCATTTGAGATTGAACGTATCTTAATTGGACGTTGGCAGCAAATGTTACCTTATGAAAAAGCAAAGTTAGTTAAAAAATCAACGCTTGGGTGCTGGAAGTTGTGCTTAATAGGTATATTACACGACTTACCAGGCACCACAACACAAGCAATCCGACGCGAATTTATTAGAAGAAAGTTCGGCGCCAAGTGGATTAATTTATTATGTAATCAGGATAATTGGGGAAATTTAACGGGTGTTGAGGGAATTGAGGCGATAATGGAAGATGCAATTTGGCTTGCAGTTAAGTTAGGGAGAATTTTAGAAGAACTGGGTATACCTTATTTGGTGGGTGGGTCAGTTGCAAGTTCGTTGTTAGGAGAACCGCGCGCAACCTTAGATTTAGATTTGGTTGTTGATGTGAGTGCGTCACAAATGGAATCGCTGGTTGATACGCTGACCACAGAGTTTTATATTAGCATTGATGCTGTGAGAGATGCTGTTGAGCGGAAAGCTTCGTTTAATGCTATACATTTAGAAACAACGGAAAAAGCAGACTTTTTTATTTTAGGTAACGATGAATTCTCAAGAGAGAAATTAAGGTGCCGACAGTTGTATACTTTGTCTGTTGAAGGAGATTCATCAATATATATATACTCCGCAGAAAATATTATCTTACAAAAGCTGCGATGGTATCGTATGGGAATGGGTGTTTCTGACAGGCAGTGGAGAGACTTGTTAGGAGTATTAAAAGTACAAGCGCTAAGGTTAGATTTTGAGTATTTACAACAGTGGGGAAGAAATTTAGGACTTGATGATTTGCTAGAACGCGCGTTACTACAAGCAGGTTTAGAGAACAGATAATTAGCTACAGTATCAATAGATAGTTTTTCAGTAAGATGTAAAACTAAGTAAGTAATGCCCATTAGTTAACATTTATTTTTATTGCAAAGTGACCGTATCAAACCCAAAAAGGATTAATTTTTATGAAGCTCGAACTTTATCAATACGTTGCTTTATGTCGAGATGTCCCAGAACACAACCTCAAGCGTGGAGATGTTGCGACGCTGATCGACTATGTAACCCATCCCAGTGACGGGGAAGATGGTTATATTTTAGAAGTTTTTAATGCTGTGGGAGATTCTATAGCTGTTTTTGCGGTTCCAATATCAGCAGTGGAAAAATTAGCTAGCAACGCGGTGTTCGCAGTGCGTCCTTTAGTGGCAACGGGTAACTAAATTTCTGTTGCCCCCGGCAGGCGCCGTAAATACTCTTCATAACAAAAACTTTCATATGTAAAATCCCCGTTCTCAATAACTAGTGACTGAGTAACGGGGAATTGTCACGGTTGGCTAAATACAATCCGTAATATTACTTTTGGCTAAATAATCTATAAATATTTGTACTTTTACGTGATGGTATCTCTAACGAATAAAGTCAGCTTTGATTAAGCGGAATTTCAATCCAAAACTCCGTTCCTTCTCCAGTTACAGACGTAAATTTAAAAGCGCCTCTGTGTTTATCAACAACTATTTGGTAGCTAATTGATAGCCCTAATCCTGTACCTCGTCCAACAGGTTTAGTGGTAAAAAAGGGGTCGAGAATTCGCTGGCGTATTGGTTCAGGTATCCCTTCTCCATTATCGGTAATTGCAATGATAACTCGCTTTTGTTCCTTAAGCTCAGTCCGAATTTGAATTGTTGGAATTGGTTTACAGCTTCCTGCTTCTAAAGCATCGATTGCATTACATAATACATTCATAAATACTTGATTGAGTTGCCCAGGATAGCATTCTACATTTGGCAAATCAGAGTAATTTTTAATAACCTCAATTTCTACACCTGTTTTGGTTTTTAGCCGACTTTGTAAAATTAGAAGTGTCGAGTCAATCCCTTCGTGCAGGTTGACTTTTTTCATCGACGCTTCGCCCAACCGAGAGAAAGTGCGGAGCTTCATAACAATTTCTTGAATGCGCTGTGTTCCAACCTTCATTGAAGACAGCAGTTTAGGTAAATCAGTCATGAGAAATTCACAATCGATTGGCTCTACCTTGGTTTGTGAAAGCGAAGTTGGGTTAGGATACTCTTGTTGATAACATTTGACCAAATCCATTAGCTCTTGAATATATTGGGTTACGTGCGTAAGGTTCCCATAGATAAAACTCACGGGATTATTAATTTCATGGGCAATACCTGCTATTAATTGTCCCAAAGCAGACATTTTTTCACTTTGTATTAGTTGCGCTTGGGTGTGTTGAAGTTCATGTAGCGTTGCCTCTAGCTGTGATGCTTTATACTCTAACTTAGCATTAATACTTTTTAATTCGGCATTTGCTAATTCTAGTTTTTCTTGGGTTTGGTTTAATAAAAGTGGTCCATCAACTAAAAAAGAATAGTAGCGTCTAAGCGCAATATATGTAACAGCAATGCCTGCGGTCATCAAATCCACTCCTACTTGAAATTTCAGTAAGAGCGAAGAATGTTCACTGCTCCCCGAAGTCATCATCAGAACGTGTCCGCCATGTCCCAAGGCACAACTAAAAAACACGCTTATAGTAGCTAGCACAAGCGAAGTCTTTTGTTGCCCTCGTAAAAATGGTAATAAAATCAAAAAAGCAATTATAAAATAACAAAGAGAAATAAAGCTATTCGCAGCAATTAGCAGTAAATTGAACATTATTGGTATCCTTAGCTGAAATGAAACAACCTTTGCTTATATGAGCAACGCTTGTTGAACTTAGGATACCCAGCATTTAATCCTAAATAAATATAAGTAATACCATTTTTATATGAGGATGCACATTATTATTCTTAGCCCCCCTTCCACGCGGGGGGCTGGGGGGATTTAGTTATTTGCAGCTTCATATTAAATCGGTATAAAATATTTGCTAGAAAATAATTACTACTACAGCTTAATGGGTAAGTAAAATCTAAAACTAAATGTTTTATACACTTACTATTATACTTATGATAATGATAACCGAAGAAAAACTGTAAAGCTTTACCACCATTGGCGCCTGATTGAATGTAAATTAAAGTAAAGGATGATAAGGAGACGCGCGGCAATGGCAAGAGGTCCAAGAAATAATTTTACATCGATTCCGGACAATAACCCCTTCATCCGGAACCCGTCAGCTTTTGGTAGGGATAATGGCATTGACGCCGAGGCATTTGCAGGAATTGCGGGCATAGTTATAGTAGTTGTTGTAAGCGCTGGCTTTGGGATAAAGAGAATAAGACAAAAAGCCAGAGAACGTGATACAAACAATTATCCCAGTAACAAGACACTCCACCACCCCCTTACCTTCGACCCAAACCGAGATACAGCTTGGGATCCTAATATCCAAGGAAGATATCAGGACAACCTGCTAACTGTTACTTGGTCAGGGGATGAAGATTTGAGAGTCTTTAATAATCACAGAGTTATCAAAATGAAAGGGGGTACAGTTCGTTTAAGAGATGCTATTTTTGGCTACAGTAAACGAACTCAGATTGGTAAGCATTGTTATCAGGTCAAAATGTATCGTATCCCTTCACCACAACAATCAGATATGCTTAACTCAGATGTTAAATACTTATTGGAAAATGAGCCTTATTATCGAGATTGAATACAAAATATCGATTCCCAGATTCCTCTCAGATTCCCGACTTCGCGTTCATTTGTCGGGAATCGAAGAGAAACGTTTTATTACAAATTATTTTGAAAAAGTTCTAAAACATGTTTCCAAGCATCAGCACTAGCTTCAGGGTTATAACTTGGGTGCTGCTTCAAGAATGGGTACTTGTCTACGAATAATCCTCCAAAAAAACCGTGTCCTGCGTCGTATCTAAATACACGATGATTTATTTGATGTTTCTTTAATTCTGCCTCAATTTGTTCGTTTTCCTCTTGTGTAACTAATGTATCTCTTGTGCCAAAAAATGTATATATGGCGCCTTTAATTTCTTTTGTACGATTTATAGTTGGAGTTTCTTCACGATAACTAGAAGTAGTAATTCCACCACCATAAAACGAAGCAGTTGCTTTGATATCGGGTAAAGTTGCCGCCATATAAGCAACGTGACCACCAAAACAAAAACCAATGGCACCAATACCCGAAGCTTTTACATTGGGTAAAGTTTTTAAATAAGCAATAGTAGCTTGAATATCGCTGAATATTTCTTGATACTTCACTTGTTGATAGTATTGTAAACCAAGACGATAGGCTTCTGGACTGAATCCTATATCTTTTTCGCTAAAGTCAGCAGCAAAACCGGGAGCAATACGTTGATACATCGCAGGCGCCACTGCTACGTATCCGATTGAAGCAATTAGTTCGGTTATATCCCTAATATTACTGTTGACTCCAAAAATTTCGTGAAAAACCATAACGGCGCCAAACGTTCCTGACAATGCTGGTTGAGCTAGATAAGCATCTATTTGTAAGCCATTGTTAGGTACTTTGACAATTGAAGTGTTAATTTCGATGTTTGTCATATTTATTTCTGTGAAACCGCACGTACTATTTGATTTTAGAAAAAGCACTAAGTCATAAAATGGGGCAAAAGTTCTATACGGTCGGGATTAACTAAATCTTGACCAACTTGTGTAAGAAGTGCAGGCTCAATTGCCAAAATCATAAACTGTACATCTGTATTCCAATTGCAGCGATGGGAAATACCCGCAGGAATAACGGCAATATCTCCCAAATAGCGCGTTTCTCTTGTAAGCTTTCCATCTAACCATCGTTCTCCTGATGAAGACGACTCACCCGATAAAGACTCAAGTCCATGAACAAGAACATGCATTGTATGTTGATGTTCAGCTACATCAAATGAAGGCTGTTGATGAACTTCAAAGTGGATACTGTCCCAATGACTTACGAGAATAGCGGGTTTCGGTACAAAGGTATCAGATGCGTTCTCTTGGTGGAAATCAATAAGCTTGATTTCTTGCCCTTGTGTTTTCATATCATATTCATGTCATTATTTTTAAAAGTAACATCTTATATAAAAATGCACATTACATCAATAAATATCGGTAGGCAAGAAGCTATACAAATTGGTAATAGAGCAGTAACAACGGGAATTTATAAGTCTCCTGTGCAAGGCAAAGTCAGTATTAGCACAGACGGTTTGCCTGGAGACGTGATTGGCAACACAAAACATCACGGAGGTAAAGACCAAGCTGTTTATCTTTATAGTGCAGAGGATTATGCTTGGTGGACGACCCAATTAGACAGAGAAATACCATTTGGTCTATTTGGAGAAAATCTTACTCTTTCAAGCTTTGGCAATGCCCCCTTGAAGATAGGAGATTGCTTGCAAATTAATAATGTCCTATTGGAAATAACTTTTCCGCGTATTCCTTGCAACACACTCGGCGCCCGTATGGGAGATGCTGATTTCGTGAAGCACTTTATTCAAGCACGGCGACCTGGTGTATACACAAGGGTGCTGGAAACAGGAGAAATTCAAGTTGGCGACGAAGTAGAAATATTAGCAACTTCTCACAATTTTCCTACAGTCGTTGAACTATACGATTTGTGGCACGCCCAAAAACGTGACACCAGCCTACTTACCCAAGCACTCTTAGCGCCTATTGCAGAAAGAGCAAGAAGTCAATTTGAGCTTTGGTTAAAGAATTCTTGAGGGTTAAGAATCGTTTATGCAGCTACTAAGTTTTCTAACTGTATTTCACTTTGCTGAAAAGTGTAATTAACTGCCGCGAATAGTTCTTCTAATTGTGCAATGGAGGTGGGCAGGGATGCCCGCTCCACAATTGCTTTAAGAAGTTGCTATTTAATTAAACGAGTTTAGGTACTTTTGCCAAAATGTCGTTGATGTCAATTCTTTTGATGCTTGCTTCCACTGTTTAGTGATATGTGACCATCCGAAAGCACTTTTAATTATTGACTTTATCCAAATTGACAAAATATTGAATGCGGCTTTATTATCTAGCTCGTTGTGATATAAAGCTGGTATCCTACTATACTTTAATACAATTTTTTTCTTGGAAAATGCTTTGCAGATAGAATCGCGTTTTGTTATTTCTTCAGGATAGTATATAAACGCGCTTTCGTTACGAATCATGAATGGTGGAAGTAGATGACCGTTGAGCGTTATCAATGTCATCAGCTTTTGCAGTTTTCCAACTTTAGTGATTTGGTAATCTTTTGGTACGTCCTCTGATGATGGTATTACTTCCTGACTTTTGTAGCTTTTCACAGACCCAAATATTTGATTATGCAGCGCTTCGGCATCATTTTGTTTTATAAAGTCGGGTCCTTTCAAAAAATCCTCAAAAGCTTTGGCATACATTTGCGCGCTGCTGTAGTTGAAAAGCAACAAATTATAAAACATTGCTCCGGATATTGTTTCCAATGTATTCCAGTATCCTAAATACCCATGTATTGCGTTAGCTATAAGTACGTTACGTGAAAAGTAATAAATATCCCATATTGGATTTTTGGCATAAAAAGGTTCATGCCATACCGCTAACGATGGAAATGGTACAATCGCATCATTTAAGTATTGTTTCACTCTTAAACCAAATTCGATATCGTCAACTTTAATGAAGAAAGGTAAAGGTAGTCCAATGTTTTGCACTACTTCATGTGAAAATGCAAAAAACCAAAAGGCACCATAATCTACTTGTTCTTCTACTAAAAATAGATTGAGTGTAGAAGAGTCGCGTAAGTCGGTGTTCTTTTTGAGAGAGGTAATATTAAAGTCTCGGTTTTGCCTATTTCCTTTGTCATCAGTATATCTGTTGTACAAAGCTCCTGCTTCAAATAAAATATGCTTTTTATAAAAGTCTAGCATTCCCCCTGCAATAGCAAAATCTTGTTTTGCATATTCGTATAAGGGGAAAAGTTTATAAATCACTTCACTATCAAGTTCAATATCATCGTCCATGAACAAGTAGTGTGTATAAAGACCAGATTGTACAGCTTCAAGCAATCCTTTTGCAAAACCACCGCTTCCTCCAAGGTTACGGTTAGGAAGTAATGTAACTTTCTCAGAAGGAAAATCGCTGTGATTTAATGTTCTACCATTATCGACTACAAAAAAATGAAATTTATTGTTTTGTAGTAAACTATCTTGTGTAACTAAATTTACTGTCTTTTTGACGTAAGTTTCTTTTTTGAATGTACAAGTTATGATTGCTAGCGATATATCACGTTGTTTTTCTTGTTCGGTAACTAATAGTCCTTCGGCAAAATAACCTGTTTCACTTAGACACTTTATTTCTAAGTAAATTCTACCTGCATCCGCCGCCGAAAGTGCGAAACCTAAGTCAACATAGTTTAAGAAATCGCTGTGTTGAATTTGTTCACTGTACATCAGTTCTCTTTGATCAGCTTTGTAACGTTCTCGATACACTAAAATTTCAAAGGTGCCTGCAAGTTTTAATCGATATTGTAATTCGTTAAGTGTTGTGTATTTGGTATAATAATTTTCGTAAATTGAGTTAAAGTAAGTGTTAAAAGACAAAGTGCTACCTTGATGTAAGATAATTTTACCTGCATCAAAGTCAAGATGTGTATTACCGTCTAATTTAATGTATAAATCGGCGGTTTCTGGTGTTTTGGGTAGTTGTAATCTGCTAACGACTTGCATTTGTTTCTCCTAAGTACATATTGGCTTTTTTAAGATTACGATACAGCAACAGCCTTATTTATGGTTTTGGTTCCTTTGTGCTGATGCCCATCAATATAATCAATAAAAGGTTGATATACTGATTGTGGAGAATGATTCTGGGCAATATATTTGTATGATTCTTGCTCCATAGATTTTCGCTTGTTACTGTCCATGAATAATGTTTGTACAGCTTCTTGAAATTCTTCTGCGGTATCTGCTATAAGTGCTGTTTTATTTGCAATTTCTGATAATCCCTGAATACCGATACTAGTTGACACACAAGCACGTCCATAAGACATTGCTTCTATTAGCTTGATTTTTAATCCGCTACCAGCAAGTAGAGGAATTAAACAAACTTCAGCAGCGCTATATTCTGGTTTTAAATCTTCCACTTTACCTAATAAACTAACATTCTGATAAGTTTCTTGTATTAAATCGCATACACTACCGCAAATATGAAGACTCGTATTAGGCTGTTGCTGAATTATTTTTTCCCATACGTTCTCCAAAAACCATTTTAAACCATAGTAGTTGTGGTCGGCGTTGCTACCTACAAATAAACAACGACCTGCTATTTGCGGATTTTGATGCAATTGACAAGTCGCTGAAAATGGCATACAAATAACTTGAGATTCTGGCGCCATTTTTTGAAAGATTTTGCTATCCTCTTGTTGAATAGCTAACAGAACTTGTGCTTTTTTTAATGCATGACTTTCCTTTTCTTTACTCCATTCAGCTTCAAAGCTATTAACTCCTAATTTTTGGAATTGGGCAGTACGCATATGGCGAACATCATGAGTTAGTATAACTGTTAATGGTTTTTGTAAGGAATTTTGTTTGATAGCGTCGAATATATCGCTTAAATAAGCATAGTTAGCAATCACAGCGTCGGGTTGATAGCGAGTTACTTGCGAGTTAACAAATGCAATTTCATGCGGCGCCGCTGATTTGTCCCAAGGTAATAATGGTACTATATATCTAGGGATAAGTTGTTTTTGGTCTCGCTGATGCCGATAAATATTTTTAAAGGTTTTGGGTAGCAGAAGATTATATATAAATCTCAGTGATTCGATTAACCAGTCAGATATAGAGTTTGATATTAGCAAATTACCAACTCGAAAATGACCAATTGCTAAAAATTTAGTGATTTTTCTCAGATGCTCTGGAATAATATACCAAAGCGCGCGACCGTTATGTGATTCGTCAATAAGCAAAAATTCCGTATCAATTCCTATTTTATTTAAATAA
The DNA here is from genome assembly GCF_059640475.1 of Calothrix sp. CBUCES-K 9914. Classification (NCBI taxonomy): domain Bacteria; kingdom Bacillati; phylum Cyanobacteriota; class Cyanophyceae; order Nostocales; family Calotrichaceae; genus Calothrix; species Calothrix sp. CBUCES-K 9914. The sequence goes on along the minus strand of NZ_JBXXZH010000096.1, from coordinate 16,214 downwards.
GTCAAGAAATCTAATATATACGTCGAGTTTCCAGATGAGTTAGCAATTGGAATGATACGGCTAACTATTTGTATTTTGATTTTTTTCTTAGTTCTATCTATATTTATCATATCAAGTTGTCTACACTTAGGTCTCAAAAATATTTTACGTCATTTTTGTAAGATGTAAACCTAATTAAAGTGGAGCGAGCTTTTTCTGCTCACTCCCCTTATAAACTTCAAAATAAAATACCAGGAAATTCTATAAGAAGTTAGATTTACAAATTTGGAATGGCGCTAATCATCTTAAGCAATAATAACTGGCATATTACCAATTATCTTATCTGGGCTTTTTTCCTGAACTTCTTTCTCAAACAAACTCAACGCGCGTAATGCTGCTTGATCCATGTCATAATATTTGTACTCTGCCAAGCGTCCGGCAAATATTACTGAACCATTGAGTTTGCTCGCTTCTTTTAGGTAAAGTTCGTAGCGTGCGCGGTTTTCTTCGCGCGGAACTGGATAATATGGGTCGTTAATACCGGGAACGTATGCTTGGGGATACTCTTTAACTAAAGTTGTTTTAGGAGATGTTTGTCCAGAAAGATATTTTTGTTCGGTGATACGGGTGATGTCGTACTCATTAGGATAATTAACTGTACCAACTTCTTGATAATGTTCTTGGTCTAAGGTTTCAAAGGAAAATCTTAAACTTCGATATGGCAGTTCACCATACATATAGTCGAAGAATGTATCGACTGGCCCTGTATACACCATACGGTTGAATTTGATGTCGTTGATGACTTCGCGGTAGTCAGCGTTAAGAAGTACTTTGATATTGGGATGCGCTAACATTTTACGAAACATTTCCGTATAACCAAGCTTTGGCATTGCCTGGTATGGGTCTTGGAAGTAACGGTCATCACGACTGATATATACTGGTACTCGTCCAGTTACTGCTTTGTCGAGTTCTTCAGGTTTTAGCTCCCACTGTTTAGCGGTGTAACGGACGAAGACGTTATCGTAAATGTAGTTTGCAAGAAACTCTAATTCACCGTTTGCACTTTCACGTAGTTTGAGAATGGGTACTTTTACACCAAACCCAAAGTTATCGAGTAATTTTTCTTCAAGCTTTTCAGCGTACTTGGGTGGAAATAGTGCGTAGAGTGAATTTAAGTTGAAGGGTATTGGTACTTTTTTACCTTCTACGACTCCTAGCACATGGTGAAAATATGGGCGCCATTCAGTAAATTGTGAGAGGTAGTCCCAAACTTTTTTTGATTTAGTGTGGAAGATGTGCGGTCCATATTTATGGACTAGAATACCATGTTCGTTGTAGTAATCGTAGGCATTACCGCCAATATGGTCACGTTTATCCATGAGCAGGACGCGCTGTCCTAGTTGAGATGCTATACGTTCAGCGAGAATGCATCCAGAAAAACCTGCTCCCACTATTAACCAATCTACTTTCATTTTAGAATCTCCTTATATAACTAACTTTGACGAGGTTTAAGATAAGTTTGCCAAAATTCTACCGAGGTGAACTCGTCTGCTGCTTCTTTCCACTTCTGATTAATATTTGACCATTGCAAAGTAGTTTTAACTACTGACTTTATCCAAGCTGATAATATTTTAAATGCAGCTTGCTTATCTAGCTCGTTCTGATATAAAACAGGTATATCGTTTATCTTCATTACAATTCGTTTACTAGTAAATGCTTTACATATTGAATCGCGTTGTGCTTCAACTCTAGGGTAGCTGATAAATGCGCTTTTATCGCGAATCATGAAACTTGGGAGTAGATGCCCGTTGAGTGTTAGCAAGCTGATAAGCTTTTGAACTTTTCCGACTTTAGTTATTTTGTAATCTTGATCTAAACTAGTGGATGAAGGTGTTGCTGTTTGGCTTTTATGGCTTTTGCTGTATTTACAGATTTGCGTATGTAAAAGTTCTGCATCATTCTGCTTAATAAAGTCTGGTCCAGATAAGAAATCATCAAAAGCTTTAATAAATATTGATGCATTGTTGTAATCGAATAGTAATAGATTATAGATTACTGCCCCTGATAAATTTCTCAACGCAACCCAGTATTTGGAATATCCATGTATTGCATTAGTTACAAGCATATTACGCATACAGTAATAACCATCCCATCCTGGGTTTTTTGCGTAAAAAGGTTCGTGCCAAACAGCTATAGAAGGAAATGCTACTATGGGTAGGTTCAAATATTCCTTAACTCTCAATCCATACTCCATATCATCAATTTTGATGAAGAATGGTAACGGTAATCCGATGTTATCAACTACTTCTTTGGAGAAAGCAAAAAACCAAAAGGCGCCATAATCAACGCTGTCTTCTAACAAAAGTGAATTAAGTGCTGAAGAGTCGCTTAAATCTGCTTCGTGTTTAAGGGGAACAGTTGCAAAGTCGCCATCTTTAACATTTCCTTCTTTATCGGTATATTTGTTGTAAAGCGCACCAGCTTCATACAAGACATGCTTTCTATACAAATCAAGCATACTACCAGCGATAGTAAAGTCTTGTTTTCCATACTCATATAATGAGAAAAGCTTATAGATAACTTCGCTATCTAATTCAATATCATCATCCATGAATAAGAAATGTGTAAAAACACCGCATTCCAATGCTTCAATTAGACCTTTGGTAAAACCACCACTACCACCGACATTGCGGTTAGGAACAAGTGCTACTCTAGAATCTTTAAAATCACTTTCTTTTAGTGTTTTGCCATTATCAACTACAAAAATTTTGAACTTCTTATTCTGTAATAAGTTGTCTTGGGTAATTGCATTTACTGTCTTTGTCACATAGGCTTCTTTTTTGAAGGTACAGGTGATAATAGCCAAAGCAACATCCCGTACTTTTTCTTGTTGAGTTACTAATGACCCTTCTACCAAAATACCTTCTTCACTCAAACAAGTTATTTCCAAATAAATTCTACCAGCATTTGGCGCTGATTTTAAAAGCGGCAAACTCACTTCAAGGTAACTCGATAAATCTTGATTCTCAACTCTTTCGATGTGGATGAGTTCTTTTTCACTTCCAAGTTGCTCTCGATAAGCTGCAATTTCAAAGGCGCCTGTAAGCTTGAGTTGATATTTTAATTCATTAAGAGTTGTATACTGAGTATAGAAATTTTCGTAGATCGAGTTAAAGTATGTATTGAAAGATATTTTGTCACTTTGATGCAGTATAACTTTGTGAGCATCAAAATCTATAAATGGATTACCTTCCGATTTAAGGTATAAATTAGAAGTGTCTAAAGCGTTTGGTAGTTGTAATCTGCTTATTACTTGCATATACTTATCTGCTCCTTGAATGTATTTGAGTAATGTGGTCTATATAAGTTAGAGGTTATACGACAATCATAGTCTCTAAGATTTTGGTGAATATAATCAATAAATGGTTATTCGCAAAGGAAGACTAAAAAAGATTAGCGAGCATGGCTGGAAACTAGCACTTTTATTGGTAAGCGACAACCACCATATCCTCTATCTCCAACTGTGTCTTTTGGACCTGTGCCAACTTCCCAAGTAATATCACCTGGAATATAATCGAGTAGGCAAGCGTTTGAAAGTACTGCTGGTGATACTGAATATATATTGGGGTGAAGTGGATTTCTCGGTAGATGGAAATGTATTTCATGAACACCCGGTGGCATTTCTAATGCTGGTTGTTCATGGTCTGAGTCAAGCGTCATTACACGGTTTCCATCGAGTGTTTCAAAACCAACACCAATTGCTAAATCTGATATATGTTGAAAACACTGTACAGTAAATACTAACTCTAATGGTTCTCCATAACTAAAGGTTGTATTCGGCGCCAAACTCAAACGCAATAAACGTGCTTTATCACCAAAACCGCTATTACGTCGGATTAAGTCAAGGTCTACATCAAATGTGGACATTGATGCTTGAGATGAATAACGTTGAATAGCATCTTCAACATCGCTTACTGGTAAAGTTACACCTCGTTCTAAATATATCGCTTGCGTGCATAAGCGTCTTACTGCTTGCATATTATGACTCACGAATATAACCGTTCTTCCTTCTTTACCAACCTCTCCCATTTTGCCTAAACATTTTTTCTGAAATTGAGCATCACCAACTGCTAACACTTCATCTACAATTAAAATTTCTGGTTCTAAATGTGCTGCTACCGCAAATGCTAGGCGAACATACATACCAGATGAATAGCGTTTAACAGGGGTATCTAGAAACTTATCAATTTCGGCAAAATTGACTATTTCATCGAATTTACGTTTAATTTCTAGCTTACCCATTCCTAAAATGGCGCCATTTAGGAAGATATTTTCTCGACCTGTTAGTTCTGGGTGAAACCCTGTTCCTACTTCTAATAAGCTAGCAACTCTTCCAGAAATACGAATTTTGCCAGTTGTTGGTTCAGTAATTCTGCTGAGTATTTTTAATAGTGTAGATTTTCCGGCGCCATTACGTCCAATAATACCAACCCTATCACCCTGTTTAATTTCAAAGGATACATTCTTTAGTGCCCAGTATTCCTCACGGTCGAACATTTCCTTTTTTGCGTGGGGTTTGACTGCATGAACTATCGACTTTGCCGCATCTGTAATGGCACCGCGAAATGTTTTATAACTATCTTGTTGGTGTGAAATAACGTATTTTTTACTTAAATTCTCAACTCTAATTACAGTCATAGGGTTTTAGATTTTGGATTTGAGATTTTGGATTGATCTAAATAACGTCAGCGAATGTGCGTTCCATGCGACGGAAATACCAAATACCACTCAATAGTAACAATAATACGAGTGCAGTTGACAAGGCAAAACCAGGTAGATATATATTTGATTCTCCTCCTAGTATTGCCCAACGAAACCCATCAATCACACCTACCATCGGGTTGAGCGAATATAACAAACGCCATTTTTCATCAACGACTTTGCTAGTAAACCCTACAGGTGATATATATAAACCAAATTGCACGATAAACGGTACAATTATCCGAAAGTCTCGGTACTCTACATTCAATGCAGCTAACCATAACCCGGCGCCCATTGATGCCGCGAATGCGATAACTATAAATAATGGTAGTGTTAAAATCCGCCAGTCAGGAATAAAGTTGAAATATGCCATTAATCCAAGTAGAATAATTCCCGATATCATAAAGTCAACAAAGCTTACAATCACTGCACTTGTTGGAACTATTAATCTGGGAAAGTAAACTTTAGACAGCAAGTTGGCATTGTTAATTAAGCTGTTACTGCATTCCGTTAAGGCGCCAGAGAAAAACTGCCACGGTAGTAAACCGGCAAAAACCATGAGTGGATATGGCGCCGTTCCTTCACTCGGAAGTTTTGCTAAGTTACCAAATACAAATGTAAATACTATCATCGTTAAGAATGGACGTAGTAATGCCCACGCCATACCAATGATGGTTTGTTTGTAACGAACTAAAATATCACGCCATGCAAGAAAGTAGAATAATTCTCTATATTTCCATAAGTCTCGCCAGTATTGACCTTCGGTTTTACCCGCTTCAATAATAAGGTCTTTTGTTACTTCCTTAGTTTTCATAGTAAGCTTGCAGTAAGGTAGGGTTGAATTGGTTTTCTAAAATTTTTTCAACGTCGTTAATCATTCTGTTAATACTGAATTTTGTAACAGCATGGTTCCGACAACGGGCGCCTAGTTGTGGGTCTTGTTGTCTCCAGTCGATAATTTTACGTATTGTTTCTGACAAGTCGGTTTCCGAACCTGGATCAAAAAGTCCTCGCTGAAATTCTTCCGTTAAACTTTCGGGTATCCCCCCAGTCCGACTTGCAACTACAGGTGTTCCACATGCCATTGACTCTATAACTGAACGTGGGAAGGGTTCTGACCATCGACTCGGAAGAACTGTAATATCACTAACTTGGTAAAGACTTGTTGGACTGCTTACATGACCAAGGAAGCTAACATAATTTTCAATGCCTAAATCAACCGTTAATTTTTCTAAGCTGGTTTTGTATTCTTCTCCTAATAGTACTGGTTTACCCGCAATCAAAAGTTTGACTTGATGAGGATAATTTTTCTTGAATAAGGCAAAGCCGTTTAATAAAATTTCTAGTCCCTTTTCCGCGTCGAGTCTACCGACGTAGGAAATTATGCGACAATCGGATGCTATACCCCATTGTTTACGAAGTTCTGCAAAGTCGGTGGCTGGTTTATATGTTTCTAAGTTAATGCCGTTATGAACTACGTTAATTATATCGCCTTGGTAGTTTTTTTGTACCCAGTCCATTTTAGTTTGCTTGGAAACAGCGATAAATTGCTTAACTCCAAGTAACCCTATTTGGATTTGAGAACTCATATTCACCATTGCAAGATTATGTTTTAATTGTTTGAATTTGAGTTGCCATTCCAATGTTGTTTTTGGTGGTGGCAGATGAAGGTAGCAAATTAGTGGGATATTTAGAGTTAAAGCCAGAATTCTACCGATAAATGTGTCTTGGTATTGGTTACTTAGAACAATACTATTATTTAGCTCGTATTCCTTGATTTTTCGCCTGACTTCTATTATGCTCGTGATAAAATTGAAGATGTGCGAAGGACGATAAACTCGAAATTGTTTGACTTTTAATGTCTGGACGCAAAATTGTTGATATTGTTCCAACAAGTTTTCTTCGTCTGAGTATAGGAGGATTATTTTATGTCCTCTTTGTGCTAAACCCCGACAAATGTCAAATAGTACTAATTCTTGTCCACCCCGACGGGAAGTTGGTTTTTCTTCCAAAACGAATATATACATAATTTGTATCTAAATTTTTTTTACCACAGAGACACTGAGAGACAGAGGGAAGAGAGTATATTAGTTTTGTTTTACATATTTGTTAGAGAAGGTTAAGATAATGCGCTTGAAGTCGCGCGTTATATTTCGTAGACCGTCGTAACCACGATGACCAAATAAGCGCAACATCAAAATTGCGACACTCAGTCTTAAAAATCTTTCGTTGAAACAAACTTGGGGAGAATGTAGAAACGCTTGTTTTCGATATTTACTCGCTTTTTCTATGTCCCCGTCGTCTATTGCCAACCACGCAAACCCCAGAAATAAACTTGCATATGCTTTATTTCGTAAGTGCAGTGTATCTAATGGCACTTCCGCGAATGCTTTTTCATAAACAGTTTTGAGTCCATACAGCATTTTATCTCGGTTTTTAGTGACATTTTGTGGGTGTCGTCGGTAACTAGTCAAAGGTTCTTTGATAACACCAAATTTGTATCGTCGAGCTATTCGTAACCATAATTCTAAATCTTCTGCATGGGCAAGTTGAGTGTCATATCCACCTACAGTATCTAATATATGGCGCCTTACTATAGCTGAACTGCCAGTTGAAATAACATCGTTTTCTAACAATTCTTTCCAAATCATTCCTTCTGCATGAGAAGCAAAAATACGATTGATTGGATTTCCCAATTCATCTATCAACTTTGTCCAAGTGTAAACTACTCCTATATCTAAATGTTGATCTAAATAATCAACTTGTTTCTCTAAATATATTGGTTCCCACAAATCATCAGCATCAAGAAACGCTATATAGTCACCTGTCGAATTTACGATCCCATTATTGCGAGCTGCTGACACTCCTTGATTTACTTGTGTGATTAATCGCACTCGTGAATCCTTAGATTGTGGTGCCCATTCAACAAGAGTGTCAGAACTACCATCGTTAACAATTACCACTTCATAATCAGTATAAGTTTGTTGCAGTACACTATCAAGAGTTTGTGGTAGATACCGCATTGCATTATATGCTGGAATAATTACAGAGACTTTCACCATGATAAATACTCCTAACTCCTAATTCTTAAGTACGGTGCGTGACGCCACTCAATTAATCGCTTCGTTGTAAGATTGCTGGTGGCATCACACACCCTACACTCATTTTTTGATATACTTCTACCGCGCGTTGAGCGTATTGTTCCCAGCTTAAGTCTTGAGGTTGAAATGCAAGTGTACTTTGCTGTTTTTGTGCAAGTAATTCAGGGTTTGTAGCAAGTTTTGTCAATAGTAAAGCTATAGCTTCGCTGTTCGCTGGAGGGATAATATAACCTGCTGGATATTCGTCTATATCATTCTCTAACTTAAGGGGTGTTGCACCGTTGATACGCAGTACGTCTTCACCACCAGTATTTGTTGTACTAATTAACGGTATACCACAGGCAACTGCTTGTGAGATGACATATGGAAACCCGTCTTCAATGCTAGGCATTACAAAAATACTACTGTTGCGGTAGTATTCTGCTAACTTTGGTTCGGGAATATGACCAATACACTTAACCCGCGCGTCTCCCGAAGCTATTAGTTGTGGGGTTTCTGGTGTTGCACCTCCAATTAAACAAAGTTCGCTATTGGGAATATTCGCTTCCATGAAACCTTTAACAAGGTAATATATACCTTTGCGAATGCTTAGAGAACCTGCATATACAACGCGAAAAACGTTATCCTGCTTGACTCCGGGTGAAAAATTTTTCAAGCTTGTGCCAAAGCGGTTGTAAACTAAACGTTCTTTTGGAAAATCTTCTTCAAAAAAACTACGTTGAACAAAGTAACTTGGCACTGCCACTTGAGTTGCTAGTTCATACTCTGCTAGTTCCGTCTTAACTATTTCCGGTCGTATTTCCGTACACTCTAAACCAAACTTTTTATATTCAGCTTGTAGTAATTTTGATTGGTAGTTGATATGTGCTGAACTGCGTTCTAGTAAGAATGGAACATTATTTTTTTTTGCCCAATTAATTGCTGGAAGTGAGCAACTTGACCAACCATGAACTAGTGTACTGCCTTCAAGATAGGGGACAGCAGCTTTTGCGAACATCTTATATATAGTAGGCAATGATTTGCGAACTAAATTTTCTCCACCAACTTTTTGAATGACTCTATTTAGGAACAGCGTTAAGGGTAAGCTGACAACTTTATCGTCAGGTACACCCCATCCACGAGTTTTAAATTTTGGGTAGTTGGTTATGAGTCTATGCAAGTAACCCTGAGAATGTAGTTCGCGCGCTAGTTCTATTGCGTGCCATCTTCCACCGACTACTATAGATACTTTCATGGTTGATAATGGGGGAAAGGGAAATAAGTAATTTAGAAAGATATTCAGAAATATATTTAGAAATATATGTAGAAATATACTTAGAAATATATTTCGTTAGGTTTCCAGTTTTTAGCTGAAACGGGTTCTGATAGTTCTGTATTCACTGGTTGGTTAGATAGGCGCCTTCTGAGTGTATAAACAAATTGTAGAAAACTGTCATAAGCTTCCAAACCTAAGTAATGCATTAGCGCAATTAAAATACTTAGGCGCCAAAATTCGTGTGATAAAATGAGTTTTGGGTCGTATTGTAAAGCCTGAGAGCGAAAGCGAGCTGAAAGTTTAAAGTCTTTATCTTTACTTTGCAGCGCTTTCCAAGCTAGTATCAAATAGGCGTGACCATAACTAAGCTTTTTGAGATATTGAAGTTCGCTTGGTGCTGCCTTGAAAGCGTTTCTAATTACTTTGGCATAACCGAGTTTCATTTGCTGCCAGTTTTTGGAAGCATTATTCGGGTGCTGTCGGTAGAAAATCAATGGTTCAGTAACAACAGCGAACTCATAGCGAGCTGCTATTCTAATCCACATTTCCCAGTCTTCATTGTATCGAACAGAGGTATTAAATAAGCCAACTTTACCGAAACAACTGCGCCTAACTACTACTGAAGGACAGTCAATAAAATTTTTGACTAGAATCTCCCCATAAACTCTACCATTAGTGATAGGTCTCATTAATCTTCCTGTGGGTTGACCTTGAGCGTTCATCATCGCAGTCCAGCTGTAAACTAGTCCCACTTCAGGATTTTTATCCATAGACAATACATGTGTTTCTAATTTAGTTGGCGCCCACAAATCATCAGCGTCTAAAAATGCGATATATTCACCTTGTGCTGCTAAAATACCAGCATTACGTGCAGCAGAAACACCTTGATTTGATTGTGAAATCAATTTAAACCGTGGGTCTTTGATTTGAGAAGCCCATTCTTTAACATTATCTGAACTTCCATCATTCACAACCAGTACTTCAAAATCAGTAAAAGTTTGGCGCCAAACACTATTGAGTGTTTCTGGCAAATACTTCATCGAATTATATGCAGGAATTACAACTGATACTTTTGGCATAATTTAACTCCAAATTTTTAACTTTTGTTTCATCAGTTAGGTGCGTGACGCTATTAGATTTACGCTTCGTTTCAGACTTTTGGTTGCGTCACACACCCTACTTCCCATTTCCAACCTGCTAAAGAAATTAATGTCCAAAAATAGAAAAATAATGTAGTATGGCTCCAAATGTTTTCAGTTATCATCCCCACTAAAATAGCTGAGACTATAGCTAATAAAATTAAACATAAATTCCTTTGTTTACTATTTGATGGAGCAGTTCTAAATATTTGTAACAAACGAATTAAAACAGCTAAGAATAACAGTATAAATGAGGCAAACCCAATTACGCCACCTTCTGCTAAAGCTCTAACATAATCGTTATGGGCATACGCATCTAAAACTGTCAATTGTTTACATGTAGCCAGTCCATATCCTAAAATGGGATGTTGTTCCCAAGCTTGTAATAAAAATGTCCATTGTGCTAGGCGCCAGTTAAAACTGTTACCATCACTTGCAGAAAGCAAAATTGCCCGTGACACATCTATATCAGGGTTAAATAGTGGTGTGCTAGCAAGTGATGCCAAACGCTGTTGTCCAAATTCTGTACTGGCAAATAAGCTGATGGCAATTATAAACAGTAAAACACCGCCGATAATTTTTGGTAAACTCAACTTCGGAGCAATGTATACCAAAAGAAAAACAGCCAGCATTACTATACTAAACAAAGCTTTGGTTGCAACATAGAAAAACGCTAATAGTCCTAACAAGCATAACCAGTAGGAGCGCTTTTTTGTTTTACCTAACTTCCATAGCGTTAACCCAATAAACAACAATAAAAATGTCGCGAAGGTGTTGGGATGACCCAGTGTACCATTCACGCGCGATACACTTTCTACTGTTCGGGCGCCAAACTCATCCCCTGAACCACCAACAAACATTGCAGGCAAAAGCGATGGTGAAAAAATTTGCAGGGTAGCAATAGTACTGGGTACTACCAAGGCAAAAAATAATCTAGAGACAATAACTTCTGGGTGAACTTTATCTTTCAACTGCAATACCAGCAAGTAAAGCATCAACCACGAAAATATTCTTACCCACTCCCGTAAACTCGTTTGCAAGTTTGAAGCATCCAACCCTAATCCGCCTAAAAACATCAGTACTAGCCATAAAGACTGTAAAGCAACCCATGCGGCAAATATCCACCAAAACTTTTCCGTAGTTACTTGTTTACCCGTCATTAGTTGTATTGCTACATAAAATAGAGTTAAAGCACTGATACCAATAGCAAATGCAGCTGGAAGTTGCATTCCTGAGAATGGGTCGAGCGCACTTCGTAGCACAAGTAAACCAACTACAGCAGTTTCAAACTGCATAAAGAAGAATGCAGTAGCAGGTATCATCGCAAACCCTAGTCCCAAAAGCATTGGACTAGCACCTGCCATAAACCCAGACACGACAGCTATGCCCACCGCAAAAAGTGAGACAAAAAGCGTGATTAAATGGGAACGAGTGCGAATCAGCATAGGGAGTTAAGAGGTAGGGTGTGTGACGCTATAACAATTTTGAAACCAAACTAATGATCTAGTAGCGTCACGCACCAGAGCGAATTAGGTTTTAGCATTTAATCGTTTTGGTTGATAACCGCTGACGGGATAGCGGTAATATTGCTCGGTAAGCGATGTCATACCGTTAACTACTACTCCAACGATGGGAATGTGGTTATTGTTTAACTCAGAAACCGCGCGTTGAAGTATTTCTTTGATTGTGAAATTAGGACGTGTCACCATTAACACACCATCAGATTGTTTGGCTAGGGTGGCAGTGTCTGCACAAGCGCTTAATGGTGGTGTATCAATTATCACGAAGTCATAGTTTGCTGCAGCTTCGGAGACAAGTTTTTTCATTGCCGCTGACTCAAGCATTTGCGATGGTCTACCGTGTAGTTGACCGCATGTTAATACAGATAGGTTAGGAATATTCGTATGTTGTACAGCTTCTTTGAGGTTAATACTTCCCTCGACTATATCTGCCACACCTGAAGAAGTAGCAAGGTTAAAAATCGTGTGTTGTACAGGGCGCCGTAAGTCAGCATCTATTATTAAAGTACGCCGTGATAGCATTGCTGATACAGCAGCAAGGTGCGAAGCTACAATTGACTTTCCTTCACCGGAGATAGTACTGCTGACTACTAATACACGTAGACTTTCTTCAGTACGAAATTCGAGTGATTTGAAAAGCATTCGATATGGTTCGATCAAGCCAACGTTATCAAGAAAGTTGTCGGCAGCAGCCCCTAATACCAATGTTTTAGATGGTAAACGCGGTAAGACTCCAAGTAGAGGTAGTTTCAGTATTTCTTCGGCTTCGGAGGCATCACGTAAGGTATTATCCAGTACTTCTAAAAGGATAATTACACCAGTAGAAAGGATTAAACCGAAGGCGCCAGCAAGAACAAGTACAACGTTAGGTTTAGGAGAAGTTGGTTGTGTAGGTGCTTTTGCGACTTGAATAATTTGGAGATTGCTAACTTTTTGCGCTTCCGCAATGCGCGCTTCTTCGAGTTTAGCTTGTAAAAATTTTAGTGAAGCAGCAGCTTCTTCGCGTTTACGAATTAAAGCTGTAAGTGGCTGTTGAGTCAGGGGAAGCTGGGTAAGTCGGTTGCGGAGTTCGGCTATATTAGTTTCTGTTAGACGAAGTTTATCAGCAATTGCTGCCTTTTCTATTTCGTTGGTAATTAGTTTGGACGTTAAGTCTTGGCTAATTTGATCCCCTGCAACAACATTATTAGTGCCAATATTATTAGTTGAGGCGCCTGCAGTATTAGTATTATTAGCAGGAGCAACGCGCGCTAGCTGTTGTGAGTAAAGACTGCGGAGAGCATTGCGCTGTTGTACCAGCTTGACAACGGTAGGGTGAGTCTCAGTAAATTTCAACCGAGCTTCGATAAGTTGAGTTTCTTGCTCTGTTAGTTTCGCGCGCAACTTCTGTAAATTATCGTCTTGACCACTGCGAACGGACTCATACGCCCTATCAAGTCCTTTGGCTTTAGTAATTTGACGCAACGATGCATTGCGCGAGTTGGCATCTCGAAATTGAGTAGCAAGGGTACGCTGTTGGTCTTCGAGAGCTGCGACACTCTGAACAAGGCTTTTGGTTTGTTCATCAAAATCAACAATACTGCTTTTTTGACGATAATTGTTTTCTGCGGCTTCAGCTGCTTGGAGTTGAGAACGCACTTGAGGTAACTGCTGCTGTAAAAATTCCCGAACTTTAGTGGCTTCAGTACTAATCGATCTAGTATTATCACGAATAGTTGCCATTGCAACTGCATTTACCAAGCCGGCAGCTAGTTCAGGATTTTTTGATTGATAGCTCAGTTCAAGGATATTCGTCGCTGGAATTGTTTTTACTTTTATTCCTCGACTTAAATCATCGGTTGTAACTTCAGCTAATTTTTTTTGCCCACCTTCAGTACCTATATAACGAGAATCTCCAGCAATTGCTAACGCTTGACTGAGAACTCGTTCTGACTTGATTAGCTCCGCTTGATTTGCCAGGGGGCTATTTCCGGGACTACTTGCAGTAGTTTGCGCCAAGTCGCGTCCTAATTCTGAAACACTAACTCTTTTATCGTCAAATATCAGTCTTGCGGAGGTTTCATAAAGACGTGGTGTTACTTTCAAATAAGCAACTCCTCCAGCCATTACTCCAGCAAAAGTGAGTAACGCAGGCAAAGCACGCCGTTTCAAAACTGTCAATACCGACCAAAAGCCCTTTTCCATTACATGTACCTTACGGTTACTGTTTTATAGTAAATTGTTATTCGTCGTTAGTCATTTAGCTATCGGTTGTTAGTAGTTATTGCTAACTATTCCTCTATATCTTCCGAAGTAATTAACTAAACAACAAAAAACTAGTACCACATTTATTTCTTCGCTGTTACTCCTGCTAGTCCACTTTTACGAGTCTTACCTGCTTCTAAGACACCTTCAGACAAAGGAGTACTAAGCAGCTTGGTGTAAAATCTCATAGTATCAGAAGTGATTCGATCCCAGCTATAGTTATTTTGTTGGTAAATTTGAGCATTTTTGGCCATTTTTGCACATTCTTGTGGATGTTGAATCGACCATTGAAGCGACTGCACACAAGAATCTACATTTCCAGCTTCAAATAGAATTCCGCGTCCTGCAACTAATTGCTGGTGAGGAGGTATATCACTAGCAACAACAGGGATACCTTCGCGCATTGCTTCAAGCATTGCTAAAGGTAATCCTTCCAAGTCGGAAGGTAGCGCAAATAACCCGGCGCCTCGTACAATCTCTGCAAGACGTACACCCTTTAACTCTCCTGCAAAAACGATATTAGGATTAAAGGAGATTTTTTCCAAAATTTCGGTTGTGTAAGCTTTGGTATCGCTAACACCACCTGCTAGCACTAGCTTCCATCCAGTTTGTTGTAGTTTTGAGAATGCTTCGATGAGCAGGTCTGGACGTTTTTCGGGAACGATTCGACCCAAGAATAGAATATAACGTCCCTTTTCTAAACCTAAACTTTGTCCATAATTAAACTCTGAGTCAGAGTCAGCGTAGGATGCAGGAGCATTAGGTATGTAAACAGTTTGCCTGCTGTAAGTTCTTTGGAAATAAGTTTGAAGTGCATTCGAGACAACTATAATGCCATGAGCGAACTTTACTGCTGTTTGTTCACCCATTTTAATCAGACGACTCGAAAAACTTCCCCATTTTGCCCTTTGCCAGTCCAGTCCCTGACAAGTAACAACAATCTTGGAACTCGAAGCAACGCGCGGTAAACAGGTGAAAAGTGACGGACCTAGTGCATGAAAGTGAACTATATCATATTGGCTTCCAGAAGAACCAATAGCACCCAATGCGGAAGTTAACAGAGCATCCACCCCACGCATTTTTAGACCGGGTAGCGGTATTACATTAACTCCTTTATAGTCATAGCGTTTACTCCATGAGGTATTTGTGTAAGAAGCGCGCGCGAACAAATCAACATTGCAACCAGTTTCAACCATACGTGGATAAAGTTCTGCACAGTAATGCTCAATTCCACCTTGTAAAGGTGGCAGACCTTTTGCACCGATAACAGCTATTTTCATAATCAAAATATGTAACTAAAGTAACTAAAGTAATTAAAAATCGTTTACTCTTGACTGGATGTGACAAAACACCAATAAAGCGAACTACGGAAATTACGTATTACTGAATATCTTTATTATTCCTCCTTTTCAACTGCAATTTGAACACCAAGTAATCTTTTTAACACATCAAATAGATAACTTACGAATCGAATTATCGGTAATTGCCGCACAAACCTCGCTAACAACACTACGAGCAGTAAAAGGACAAGCAACACGCGCGCAATTATAAGACGGATAATCATCGCTCCTGCTCAAAACTTGAAGCAATGAATTTTTGATATAAACAATGCGGTAACAGAAATTGGGATAATGCTGCTTGTACAACTTTGTAGCAGATGTATTACACGATAAAATCTGTGAAAACTGGGGTAACAACAAATTTTCGAGAGTAAAATAAGCAGGAAGCCTTTGCCAGAGAATCACCTCTTTATCATCTGGAGCTTTCACCTTCGCGTAAATATCGCGATGAATAATAAATAGTGTTTTTCTATCCTGCCACTCACCTATATCCTTGGTTTCATAATCTTCCGTTCCTACAAGTCCCACCTCAAATTCATTTGGCACGTACTTGATGAAAACCCTAATTAGAGTCTGAATACCTCTAACAGTAGTATTCCAAGGCTTGAATTGGTAAAAAATTGTTAGAACTGGTTTACGCATCATAACAACCTTGGATAATTCGAGTGAAAATACATAGAACGTTTTTCACCTTTACAATTGGCACACAGAGAGTTTGCTGTTTTTACATATAAACTTCATCACACTTTTAAAATCGTAGTCGCTTCACAGTTTATTTGCACTTTTTTGACGTAATCTTCATCAAAACTTGATATTCAAAGTATATTTTCTTTCCCTCATGTGGATTCAAACCCTACATTACCCAAAAAAACTGC
>NZ_JBXXZH010000095.1:0-31531 GCF_059640475.1 Calothrix sp. CBUCES-K 9914 | reverse complement strand
CTTTTCTTAGGAAGAATTGGAGTGCATTGTCTTCTCTGGAGATAATGTCTGCTCTGCCTTCCATGCCTAGTTGGATGGAACATTTGTTGGCGCCTTTGCCTAGGATGAGGCTGTTTGGTTCTACTGTTACTTCGTAGAATGTGGCGCCTACACCGGGTTTTTGAGTTGTGGCAATGGCGCCATTAGCATTACCATTAGCTTGGGGAGTAATGGCGTCTGGAGATATGGCTTTGACTTTACCATTGAGAGTTCCGTAGTCTGGATAAGGACAAGCTGATACTCGTAAGTTGACTTTTTGTCCTATTTTGACTTTGCTTACATCTTGGGAGTCAACGATAGCTTTTACTACTACATTGCTGTTGTTGGGTGCAATAGTAGCAATTTCTTCACCTGCTCGTACTGTTTGGGTGGAGTTTCTTAGAACTAACTTGAATATAGTACCGTCAGAAGGCGCCGCTATAACTGTTTGTTTAATGTCGGTTTCTACTTGTTGTAACTCACGAATATCTCGTTCTAGTTGTTTTTGAATATCAATTCGTTGATTAATTAAGGCTTGTCGTTCTTTGCTTAATGCTGCAAAGCTTGCTTTAAGTGTTGCTTTTTCTTGGGCTATACGTTGTTGTGCTATTCCTACTTCTGAATTACTGGGGTTAAGAATAGCTTGCGCGCGTTGTTTTCTAGCGCGCGCTGCTAAGACTGCTTGTTCTAAGCGTTTAATTGTTTGTTTTTGTGAATCTATTAATGCTTTTTGTGCTTCAACTGCTTGTTCTTGTTGAGCAACTGCTAACTGTGTTTCTTCTAACTGATTCTTAGAAATAGCTCCTTCTTTACCTACACTTTCGTATCTTTCTCGCTTTGTTCGTGCTGCTGCTAAGATTGCTTGAGTTGCATAATAGTTTGATTTTACTGATTTTAAATCAGCGTAGCCTTTATATAGTTCTTCTTGGGCGATTCTAATATTCGCATCAGCTTCTTGAACTTCTGCCACCGTTGTCAAATTTTTATCTCTATGCTCACGGATACGACCGCTTAATTCAGCTTCTGCTGAGGCAATTGTACGAGTTATGCGCTCTGTTTCGGCGCGAATTTGATTACCCATTGCATTTATTTGGGCATTGATTTGAACGAGTTGTAATTTGCCTTGTTGGAGATTGCTTTGCAGTTGGCTCTTTTTAGTTTGTAGACGCGAGTCGTCAATTGTGGCAATAATATCTCCTTTTTTGACTATTTGGTTTTCTTGGACAGAGATATGCATTACTTGACCCTCGGTTGCTGACTGAACAATTCGTAGTTCTCCGGCAGGACGGATGGTTGCTTGTGCTTTGACAGTAACTTTATACTTGGCAAATGAAGCTATAGGTATAGTTAGACTCAATACACTGAAGATAAAAATTCCACCAAACTGAGTCCAGCGTTTAATTGGGGGTAGAAAATTTTGTTCAACAGGGTTTAAAGATTCGTGTGTAAGCATAACTTGGGGGGAGAAAATCTTCTAAAAAATCTAAGTGTGTACCGGGTATTTCACGTAGTTCGTCTGGAGTACCTTGAATTTTTAGGCGCCCCTGTTCTAAAAGTACAATTACATCCGCACGCTGGATGACTTTGGGACGGTGACTAATCATGATTGTGGTTTTACCCTGACGATAATATAGTAGTTTATCTAGTACTTCAGCTTCACTAACTGGGTCAAGGGCGCCTGTAGATTCGTCTAATATTAATATAGGTGGGTCGGTAACTATCGCTCTAGCAATAGCTAACCTTTGTCGCTGTCCACCAGAAAGGTTGGCGCCAAATTCACCTAACACAGTTTGGTATTTGTCAGGTAAGTTACTGATAAAATCATCTGCACCAGCTATTTGACAAGCTTTGACAATTTGTTCAAAACTAATATTGGGATAACTAAAGCGGAAATTATCAACTATAGAGCGACTCCAAAAGTGCGGTTCTTGAGGAACTAATACAACCGACGAGCGCAAACAGTCTAAAGAAAGGTCTTGCTGATTATAGGCGCCATAACGAATATTACCTGATTGCGACTCATATAAACCAGCAAGCAGTTTAGCAAGGGTACTTTTGCCACAACCAGATTTACCAATTAAAGCAATTACTTTACCACCAGGGATAGTTAGAGAAAAATCTTCTAGTAAGTCAACCCTACCCGCATGATGGAAATTAAGATTAGTACAATTAATATCAGCATTCCCTGGAATTTCTGCCCAAGGTTTTTTAAAATCATTCTCGTCTTCTGGAGTCGCGTCAATAACTTCTGTCAAACGTTGAATAACTATTTGAGCAGTGATAAACTCGTCAGCTAACCCAATAACCGAACTTAAAAAACCAAGAAAATTACCACTCATCCCGTTAAACATCAGCAATTGCCCAATGCTTAAAGTCTGATTAATCACTAAACTGCTACCTAACCAAAGTAAACCAATATTAGTTAAAGTCGAAATAATACCCGTAAAAGTACCGCTATACAACCCTAGTTGCATCCGACTCCAGCCCAAATTAGCTAGGCGCCCGAAATTATTTTGATACTCTTCCCAAGCTTGAGGAGTAGCTTGTGTTGTTTTTAGTACCTGCACACCACGAAAGGTTTCCACAAGAAAACCTTGATTTTCTGTACCCAGTACTAAAAGATTACGGCTTTTATTACGCAATGCTGGCAAAAAAAGCAGATTAATACCTGTAACGACAATAAAAACCAGAATTGAAGCGCAGGTAAGTTGCCAACTGTAGACCAGCATTAAACTTAAGGAAACCAGAGCAATAAAAAATTGACTAGGTAAACCGAGAACAATTTGGGAAACTAAGGCATTAATAGCATTAACATCAGAAATACGACTAACTACTTCTCCACTACGGCGCCCTTCAAAATAAGAAAGAGGTAAATGTAATAGTTTTTGACCGTATTCTAAAATTAGTCCTAACTGCAACTTTTGTGCAAAGTGACCAATCAGGTTTGATTGTACCAAGCCAATAGCACTTCTAACTAAATTCATGACAATTACCCCAATTGCCACAGTAGTTAGCAACTGAGTATCTCCCCGCACCAACACATCATCAGTGAGCAGTTGCATCATAAAGGGAGAGGCAAGCGATAATAATCCAATAAATAAGTTAATTGCAATAGCTTGGGCAAGAATCATCCGATAAGGTAAAACCCGTTGAATATAACGCCCAAAACCGCCTATTTTATCAGACTCTTGTAAGTAAAAACGGCTGTCATCAGGTTCCAATAACAACATTACGCCATTCATCCAACCAGCGACTAATTCTTTACTGGTTAAATACCGTAGACCAACAGCAGGGTCTGCAATTACGTATTTATTACCCTTCTTGCCGTATAAAACAACCCAATGATACCCCTTCCAGTGAATAGTCGCAGGCAAAGGTATTTCGTTAAGTCTTTCAAGTAACTGAGGAGTAGCTTTAACTTGACGTGCATGGAAACCTAACGTTTCTGCTCCCCGTTTTAAACCCAGTAAACTTGTACCTCGCGAACCTGTACCAACCGCTTCGCGCGCGCGGTTAATAGCAAAGGTACGTCCATAATGTTTAGCAATAGTTGCAAGGCAAGCAGCACCACAGTCTTCCTCACTGTGTTGAAGAACAATTTGGTATTTCATAATTCCTATATTATGGGAAAAGAAAGCGGGGCATGGCGCCCCGACATATCCTGACAAATTTAGATTCTGCAATTGGAACAAAAGTTTGAGAAATCAGGTTTCAATCGACCTACTAAGCAACGCTGTATGTTACATCGTAAGTAGAACCAGAACCACTTACTCGGATTGTTTTTGTACCATTAGTTGGAGTGGTTCCTACAGTAAAACCTCCCAAATAGTCGTCATCGAACCAATCGGAGTCAAAAAGATTAACCTTTGCAGTACCATTGAAGTATACTGATTTGTTAATATAGGCAGTTTCCCCAGTATCTACGTCGTCTTTAGTTCCAAAGACTTTGGTACCATTAACTTTAATGTAAAGGTCATCTCCGTTACTCCACCCGAAGTCTGCACCTGCATTAATAGCAGTCGCATTATGTAAAATAAGACGGGCGCCTCCTTCAACTACAGATGCTTCTTGTGCAGTTAATTCGGTAAACAGTTGTTCGTTAGAATTAGAAAGTGACATAATTTTCTCCGAAATTTGTGATTAATTAGTTGTTATTTGAAAGCTTTTCTGTTGCTTTATATTCATAGTATGCTTGAAGACATAATTGAATTGTTGAGTGAAATTGAGGAGTGTCAAATAAGGTTTATTTTAGTATTTCTGCTAAATTCAGGAAAATTCAGGTAAGACGCAACGCCACTTTTTTTCTAAGCTGAAATGATATATATTTACCACAGTGTTTTTTAGTACACCTTAACAGGGGTAGCATCCTTGACTGCCCAGATACTTGGACGGGCGAGGACGCCCATCCCACAAGATGGTTAATTTAATTTTTGGAAGTCCCTAACTGACATCTTGCACCACGAGCTTATTGAGAATAAAAAAGCTTGTAATGCCTATTATTGCGTAGGGTGGGCACTGCCCACCTTACCCTTGTTGAGAAGGTGCAAGATGTAAGCTAAGTAAACGACCAGTTAAACAACTTCCAGCATTATCTATTAGTTGACTACCACGACTTAAGCTAATTAACTCATCTTTAGATTAGTTTTAAATTTGCGCGCATGACTACATCATTGTAATCTTTATCGCCGCCAAGAGGTAAATCCTCAAAGCCCCATGTATTGTTTCCTAACAAACGAATGTGGTCATATTTGCCAGGATTAGCAACTTGGAAAGGTACATAAACATCAGAGTTGTTATTAGGATTATTGTCTATAATTGCTTCTGGTGTACCATTTGCTATTATAAATGGCGCCAACAGTGAACCACCTTCTAATGTAGATTTAAATATTGCTGTAGATTGATTGTTAACTGTTAAATCAATTCCTGGTATACGTCCTCGAATAGCAGCTTCTATATAACCAGCATCACCAGGTTGTAAATCAACACTACCATTGTTATCAATATCAATGCCACCGTTGACATTGGCAATTTTATAGAAACCAACAAAATTATTGAAAGCTGCTTCTCTGTTCAATGTAAACTCAGCTTGTACTTGACCTGTTATAGAACGTAAATCAATCAATTCTCCTTGAAAATTTCCTTGGGTTGCTGTGCCTAAAGGTAATGAATCATTTGTTGCCTTTACATTTACTACTAAGTCTTGGAAATCAACATTGCTGTTACTACCATCTTTCCAAGCAAGGGAAAAACTGTCAGCGCCTAAGTCTGTAACCTTTTGCCTTAAGGGGTCAGAAAATAGTACGTCTGTGGCTGGTGTAATTCCAGCCCGTACAGCATCAGTTGAACTGTTTTTTACGAGATAAAATCTTAGGTTGTTACCGGAGTTAAATTCTAGCAGATGTTGTGTCAAATTGTTGGGATTAAAACCATTGGGAAGATTGGCGATTGCTGAGAAAATTACATTAGCTCGGTTTAAAGCTGCTTCGGTATAACCTACCGCACCTGGAGCAATACCTTGGATGTTACCTTGAGCATCGTCAACGGTAAATACTCCTAGTTCATTAACATTATTAGAACTTCGTCCAGTTAGAGTCACTTGAAGTTTTAATTTGCCACTGTTACTGGTGACGTTAAAAATATCATCGGCAATTTTTTCTAGCTTGAAGGTGGGTAAGGTGTTGTTTTGTTTAACTGTCAAATTAAATACGTCATTAACACTTGCTCCATATTTATCTGTCACTATTGCTTTAATGTTGGCACTACCGACATTGTTGTTAGTAGGTATACCGCTAAAGGTTCGAGTTGCGGGATTAAAGGTAAGCCAGCTTGGTAAGGGATTACCATTTTCTAAAGTGGCTGAGAAAGTAAGTAGATCACCAGCGTCAATATCGGCAAAAGTGTTTTCTGGGATGGTAAAGGTAAAGTTTGTGTCTTCGGTTGTAGTTTGATCTATGATTGCTTGTTTAACTGTGGGCGGATTGTTACTAGCAACAATAGTAGCAATAGTTGTTGTCGCATCAGCTTGAGTTGGGGCTATTTGTTTTAAACCCAAATTATCGGTAGCGACGCTATAGAAAGCGTATGTTTTTCCTGTTTCACCGTTATAGGTGGCAGAAGTGTCTGTGATTTTATCTTTCCAGAGAACATATTGACCGCCATCTGTAGCAACATAAATATCGTAGTAAACGATACCACTGCCGTTATCTGAACCTGTCCAAGACACGGTAAAGTTAGCATTACTGTTGGCAGCTAAGGCGTTTACTTTACTTGTGGGAATGTCACTATCCAGGGTGTTAAAGATTGCGGTAGTTTGAATTGGTGTTTGGCTGTTAAAAGTAATACTGGCTTGGGCATCAATACGGGTGCGATTAGTGAGGTTGGCTTTGGGTTGAATGCTGTAGCCTACAAAACCTCGTCCGGCGCCGTTTTGGTCGTTAGGAGGTAAGAAACCCTGAGTTGTACTGTTCGCAGCGTTACCAGTAGTGGGGTCAATAGCGGTAAATGTCCAGGTGACAACTCCTGTAGAAGCGTCCAGTCCAGCGTTGACATCGACAAAAACGCCTTTGGTACTGCGGAGGTCGAGGCGCCGACTGTAATTTTTTGCTCCGGTATCTACATTAATAGTGATATCACCAAACCCAAAGCTATTTAGGCTAAAAGTATTAAGGTCAAGGTCTGTATCGAGTTGTTGGGTGATGGTTACTTGGGCAACTGGGGTAGTTCCTTGAGCAGCATTATTACTAAAGCGGATGGTATAAGGAATGACAGCACCAGAAGTTAACCATTGTTCGTCACCAAAGCCATCGGGGTTAACAAGGGTATTGGGGTTATTCGCAACGTTGAGACGTTGTTGGCTGATGGCACCTTGGATAAATTCGGGGGCACCGTTGGTGAGGAAAATATCAACGGTTGCGTCTTCTAATACTTGTGGGTCGGTAATTCCAGCAGTGCGGGCGATTTGCTCGGCAGTCGCGCGTTGTTGGGGTGTGAGGGTATCGATAGTAACAATGTTGCGAGGAAAGGCCAAATCTGTAAAGGTAGCTGTACTAATTCCCGCAGCATAATCAAAGAGAGAAGTTTCTTGGGTAATGCGCCAACTGTTGCCGTAGTCGCCATAAAGTTGTTGATTGGTAATGGTGGCGCCGATAGCTGTCCCGTTCCGTAGGGCAAATTCATCATTACGGTTATTGTTAAAGTTACCTAAAAGTCCGACTACTTTACCTTTGCGGTTATCAGCTAAACCAAGGTTGATGTTGAGGAAAGTGCCTCTGTCGTTAACCAAAATTAGGTCATTATTAGCGGTGATGATGCTGTATTGATTACCTTGGCGAGTGATTAGATTTTGACCTACTGCATAAAGGGCGCCATCGGGGAGGGTAGTTGCATTACCATTAATGACCAGTTTTTGAGGTTGGTTTGCGTAAAGTGCAATTCGTTGTCCGTCGCTTTTAATTGCGATCGCAGCATTAGCAGAAGCACTGGTGCTGGTATTCCAAGGTTGTTGCCGGGTTTGGATTTCAAAGTCGTCGGTGATGGATTTAACAAGGGTGAATTCGCCAACTGCTTGGAAATCGTAGCCTAATCCGTCGAGGGTTTTGAGGTGAGGGTCGTTGGTTGTACCGCCGCCAGGGGTTGGAGTTTTGGGTGGTTTGGGTTGCTGATTTTTTAAACGCTCATATTCGTCTCTGACTCTTTCAGCCCATGATTGGCAATTATCATTCCAAGGGGTAGGAATAACAAAATAAGGATCTGGCTTAACATTCTTAACAGCTTGTCTTAGCAAATCATCATCGTAGTATTTACTAGCAGAACTTGGATCATAATTCGTTAAATTTTTTGGATTATCTGGTCTGACTTTACCATCATTAAAATAGCCTTCATTAGTTCCATCATCATAAAAAATTTGCTCATGGCCAATCTCTGTGTTGGTATAGTTATCTAAAGGATTACGACCAATTGGATAAAGTATGCCTAAATATCCATCTAGTGGACGATAATAAAACCGAGCAAAACCTATGGGATCAATATAAATTACGGGGTCATTTGATACATACCGATAAAAATTCGTATCCCCGCCATTGAACCCAATCGGATCAACTGCCGTAAACCGTCCCAATCCGCTATCATAAAACCTTGCCCGCATGAAATCGAGTCCATTACCCTCATTAGTAACGCCCCATTGACCTACATACTCAAATGGATTAGCAATGCCTTCAAGCTTGGTTAAATCTTCCCCAAAAGGTAAATAACTGTAACGGTTAACATAACTACCATCATTAGCCGTTAATCCTACAGTTGAACCGATTGCATCCGCATCATAATAATTACTATTGCTACCATTAACTCGACTGACTAAACCAATGCCGTGAGTATAATTGGCAACTAAATTGCCATTCCTGTCATACTCTCCGATAATATCTCTTAACCCAAGAGGATCTAGTAAATATTCCGTCCGTTGACCATTTAAGATAGTAGCGACGCGATTTCCTAACCCATCATATTGATAATCCCAAGTTCCTTGAGGAGCGACAACTTTAGTTAGACGATTTTCAACATCATAAGTATAGGTTGAAGTTTGTCCTCCTTCTGTTTTGCTAATCAAATTTCCATCTTTATCGTAGGTATAGACAGCATTACCTACATTGGTATATTGATTGAGGTTATTGGTACTGTAGTTAGTAGTCGTCCCATTATCCGTTACACCAATGCGATTTCCCGCAGCATCATATTGATAGTTAATGGTACGATTTGTAGGTGTAACAACAGATGTTAATTGCCCTGTTGCATCATAACCATATTGAAAAGTTCCTTCCAATGTAGTCATGCTAGTACGCCGACCTAAATTATCATAGGCATACTCAAACTTGGAGTTAACCGTATTGTCTGCTTTATAATTACTTAAACGAGTTAACTGATTCTGTAGGTCGTATTCATAAGTCGTATAAGTCCCGTTGCCGTTGGTTTCTTTAATTAGACGACCTGCACTATCATAGTCATAGCTGATAATATTTTCTCCAGTGGCATTAGTTAAAGTCTTTAAGCGTCCAACGGTGTCATAGCTATAGTTAACTGTATAACCATCTTGAGAGACAAGTTTGGTACGTTGACCATCAACATTGTAGGTATAGCTTAGAGAACGTCCTGTAGGATAGGTTATATTAGTAAGTCGATTTGCAGTATCATACTGCATCGTAATGGTTCCTGTTCCATCAGTAACACTGGTAAGATTTTCCTTGGTGTCATAGCTATAGGTAGCGCTAGAGCCATCCGCATACTGTTTTTTAGTTAGCTGTCCACTGGTGTTGTAGGTATATTGAATCGTATTACCGCGACGGTTGATAGAACTAGTAACATTACCCAACGCATCCAAACTAAACTGTTGGAAACTACCATCTGGGTATGTGATTTTGCTGAGATTGCCTTTTGTGTCGTAGGTATAATTAACGCTATTACCTTTAGGGTCTGTAAAACCTGTCAGTTGATTAAAAGTGGAATCGTAGGTAAATTTAACGTTTTGGCTAAGTAAATTTGTCTGTTGAGTTAAATTATCTTTACTGTCGTAAGTGTAACCAGTTTGACTGCCATTAGGAAGTGTTGCACCAATCAAATTTCCATTTGCGTCATAGCGGAAAATTAGATTTTGATTATTAACTCCTCGAATTTGTCCCCCATTTCCTCGGTCATCCAGTAAGATTGTTTGGGAGGCACCCGTATTATCCGTAATCGTGACCCCGCCAGTGTTATCGTAACTATAGTTTAGGGTTTGGGTTTGTCCGTTACTAAATTCTTTAATTAAACGACCTTGATTATCGTATTCAAAACTACGTTGATAACCTAAATCTGATTTTACCGATAAAAGAGAATATTTTTTTGCGGCAATATTTCCAGTATCGTAGGTGTAAGTCGTTGTGCCTTCAGGACTGGTGACAGATAGTAGGTTTTCTCCGGAAGCATCGTAGCTGTAATTGGTGATTTGTCCTGTGGAATCGGTAATCTGACTAATCCGCCCTTGGGCATTGTAAGCTAAGGTTAAACTATCGCCGTTGGTGTGAACCAACTTAGTGAGATTATTGTTGGTGTATTGCAGCGTAATTCGATTAGCGTTGGTATCTTCAACATAACTGAGTTTGCCATCAGTTCCAAACAGTGACACTATACCGTTAGCTTCTTTTAAGCGATACTGACCATTGGTAATGGTTAAGGTTGCACCACCATCTTCTGTGTAAGTGCCATCAGTCTTTTTCTCAAAAACACGCTGTAAATCTCCTACACTGCGGATAACAACATTTCCCTTGCTATCAGTCGTCGCGCGTAAATCCCACTGACTAGCCCAACCTCGTCCAAAACTACCTAAATTGTAGCGTTCGGCAATAGATTGATAGAAAGTACGATTAAATGTTAGAGAAAGCCCTGGTGCAGAATCCACCACGTCTGTTATTGTTGTTAAGCTTATATTGGACAGATTATTGGCAGTTTGTTGCCACTCAAAAGCAAATAAGCGATGTAAGTCATTAGTTTCTTGTCCTAATTGACTTAAATAATTGGCATTCTCCGCCATCACAGTTTGAAACTGTCCTGTAGTTGTTCCTAAAGCATCTGTTAAATTACTCCAAGTCACATCCCAAGCTTCTGAGCTAGTGTAATAGTCTGGGCGCGATTCTGCTTTAATGCTCGCCCAATTAATTACTTCATCTGGCTTAACTTGTTCAACTGCAAAGGAAATTAAACCATTGCCATTGGGGGTATAGTTAAAGGAAAATTCTCCACTTTTACCAGGCGCCAAAATTCCTGCTGGGCCATTATCACTCGTTGCTAATGTTAAATTTAGCAGTTGACGCAGAGTCGCACTAACAGTATTTTCTTCTGGGTAAGTAACTTGGGCGTTTGTGGGGGTTATTCTTAGCAGAGGTGCAACAATATCTGTTTGTCCAATGTTAGTGTATTTAACTGTAACTACGCCTTGCGCTGGATAACTCAACTTAACTTGAATATTGCCCAGAGAACCATCCGTTACGGTAAAAGTATCGTTGGAAACAGAACTATTTTGTCCATTCGCAACTTTAACATCGTATTTACCTGTAGCTAATCCCTGTAAGTCAAAAGTTGCCCAAGCTTCTTTTGCATTCACCCAATAAACTTTGCTAGCAGCTTTTTCTACGCCATTGGGGTCAACGATGCTTATTTGATCTGTTGGTAAAAAACTCTGCCCTGCAATAACAATAGTCGCTTGACCTTTATTACTACCAGAAGACCCTTGAGCAAGTCCTGTGATTAAAGGCGCATCTTTATCAATGATGGTCAAGGTTGCAGTATTTTGCTGTCCAATTGTTGTCCCCCCTGTTGGGTTTGTGAGGATTAATTGCAGGGTTTCATCTGGTTCTAGTATTGTATCATTAACGATGGGAATAGTGACTGTTTTACTAATTTCTCCATTAGCAAAATTAACGGTAATTGGTGTGTTGTTGTAGTCGCTAGGCGCCTTCGCTGTTCCATTTTTTAAGTTAATTGTGGCACTTGTAGCCCCGTCTTTTCCCCCAGTGCGAATAACCGTTACAGCAGCAATAGGTGTTCCATCTTCTCGAACACTAAATTGAGGAGCGCTAAAGCTTAAAGTACCCGGAATTGTTAAAGTGTCATCGTCAACAATTGTTCCTGTAACTGCTGTTGTTGTACCGATAGTGTAACCTGCACCATCTGCAAGGGTTAAGGTAACGGTTTCGTTAGACTCAATAGTGGTATCAGGTGTGGGGTCAATAGTAACAGTTGCTGTACTGGCGCCTGCTGCAAAGGTAACTGTCCCTGTAGTAGCATTAAAACTAGCAGTGCCTGTTTGGCTGTAGTCGGTGTTAAATGTGGCTGTACCACCTACATTAAAATTAGTAGTTAAGGCAGTAGTGAGGTTGCCACTGCGAGTGAAGGTATAAATAAGGTTGGTAGTACCATCTTCGGTAACGCTAGTGGGGCTAACAGCAAGAGTTATAGGATTAATTATTTGAGTAGAAGTTCTAGGCGCAGTTGTAACAATTTGTTCGTTACCTGCATTATCAGTAGCTATACTGTAAAAAGTATAAGTTTTACCTAACTCGCCGCTATAGACAGCAGAAGTTGTAGTGACATCTGTTAGCCATTGAGTAAAAGCGGCGCCATTAACGGATACGAACACATCATAGTTTTTAATGCCACTAGGGTCGGTCGCGCCCCAAGTCACGTTAATATTATTGCCGATAGTAGTTGCAGGTAAATTATTAATGCCACCAGTTGGCGGAGTAACATCTAATTGACCAGCTTCACCAGAGCCAAAGCGAGTTGTTGTTGTGTAGGTGGTAGATTGTCCTGGCGCCAAGGAAAAAACGTTTCTCAATGCGAGTGCTACATCATACTCAGCACCAGGATCAATAAATTGGTTAGAATCGCTGTCACCTCGCACTATTATATTCCGCAGGCTATTTCCACCCAGAACATTAGATTTGAGACTACTGTAACCATCTAATTCCCAACGGTTTGTAGTGGGGATAGTACCACCAGTACCAGCAATCCCAAAGAAAGTTGTATCTGTTTGTCCAGTTCCTCCACGGTCTGTTTCAAACAAAATCTCTTGTCCATCCTGAACAATTCTTCCACCCCCATCAGCTATACTGCCATCAAAGGCTAAGTCTCCATCCACATAGCGGATAATATCGAAATTGATTGTTTGAGTAGTAGTGTTAGTAATGGTGTAAGTCTGGTCTAATCGACTGCCTGTTCTTATTGCAGTGCTATTGAGGGTATCTTGAACAGTTTGTCTAAGTTGAAACTGTAATCCGCTAACGGTGAAGGTGCTATTTGTAATAGTGTTATTAGAATTAGTAAATGTTTCATTATTGCTAGCTGATGAGTTTAATTGAGTACGCGCTCCAGTTGTACCATTGGTGCCAATAATTCCTAGGGCAATAAAGGAACTGTAAGTTGTATCAGCCAAGGTTTTTGAACCAATTGGATCGTACAAAGCACTATCAAAGCCACCGAATTCATCTACCGTAACTCGTAATTCACCGTCACCACTAGCAGTTCTAATAACGTTTGTACTTTGTTCAATTGCGAGCGCTTCCCCATCCACTGTAACTATCCCTGAATCATCCTCTGCTTTCAAAGCCTCTAAGGTTGCATCATCCAGACTATAACCCCGTACTAACGCTGAGAAAATCGCCCCTTCATCTCCAGCACTATCCGTCTGATTCAGCAGTGTATCAATTCTATGCCCAAACTCCTCTAACACAACATTGACTACTGCTGCTAAATTATTCTGATTTCCTGCGACAAATTCCTTAGACAAATAAATTGTATTCGTCGCTCCAGCATAAGCACCATTCGCCCCATTTAAATCTGCCTTGGAAAGAAATACGATTGATGGTATCAAGCTAAAATCTTCATTTTCCCAAGCAGCAGCCAACTTTAAAGCGGTTTCAATCTGAAAATCCCCAAATGCTAAATGCATCTTATCTATGAACTCTGGACTGGCACCAAATTCCTTGAGATATTCCCGCACTCCTTCTAGCGCTAGTAATAGCGTTTGATTCAGGGAAGGGTCGTATAAGCTGGTATCTGTGGTTGTTGAATTTGTGATGTTAGTAAACATAAGATGTTATTTGTTTAAAAATTATAATGTATAAGAACTGTCCATATATCATCAAATTTACATACAAACATAAGGCTGAATTTAATCTATAGAAAGATTATTTATGAATTGGTTTTGCTCCTATTGAATATAGATTCATTAACTAAATAAAAAGAAGATGACTTACAAAAGCATAAATATTTATACCTAGTTATGGACAGCTTGTAGAGATTGTACAACATAATACATGATGTATATGTTAAAAATACAACATTCAATTTTTTTTAATAAATTATTAGTAATTATCCCAAACACTTATTGTTACGTTGATTGAGAACATGGGGTAGAGCTGACGAACGTATCATATCATGTCAGGGAGCATAACCATAATAAAATTATTGTAGAGACCGAATTAATACCGTCTCTACGTAACGTGGTAATTATGGGTAATCAACCGGACATAATATCACTAGGGGCAAAGTAGTACAAAAACTTCTTTGTAGTATGTTACTACATAGTTAAAACCCTCATTCTTTCGTTCCAACTCTGTGGTAACTTTGGCTAATTAAAAGCGAACTGGGTCTAGATGATTTATTGGATACCGATAGCTTAAAAGCTTCTATAGCAAGGTTTTCAGACTCACTTTCCCCCCTGGTGACAGCTTTGTCATCTCTACCCCTACTAAAAGATTACGGCTTTTATTACGCAATGCTGGCAAAAAAAGTAGATTTATTCCTGTAACGATAATAACAAACAACAATGGAAGCGCAAGTAAGTTCCCAACTGTACACCAACATTAAACTTAAGGAAACCAGAGCAATAAAAAATTGACTAGGTAAACCGAGGACCATTTGGGAAACTAAGGCATTAATCGCACTAACAATTTGGTATTTCATAATTCCTGTATTATAGGAAAAGAAAGCGGGGCATGGCGCCCCGACATATCCTGACAAATTCAGATTCTGCAATTGGAACAAAAGTTTGAGAAACCAGGTTTCAATCGACCTACTAAGCAACGCTGTATGTTACATCGTAAGTAGAACCAGAACCACTTACTCGGATTGTTTTTGTACCATTAGTTGGAGTGGTTCCTACAGTAAAACCTCCCAAATAGTCGTCATCGAACCAATCGGAGTCAAAAAGATTAACCTTTGCAGTACCATTGAAGGATACTCGTTTGTTAATATAGGCAGTCTCGCCAGTATCTACGTCGTCTTTAGTTCCAAAGACTTTATTACCGTTAACTTTAATGTAAAGGTCATCTCCGTTACCCCACCCGGGGTCTGCACCTGCATGAACCGCAGTCGCATTATATAAAGTAAGAGTGGCGCCTCCTTCAATTACAGATGCTTCTTCAGATGTCAATTCGGTAAACAGTTGTTCGTTTGAATTAGAAAGTGACATGATTGTGTCCTTCATTTGTGATTAATTAGTTGTGATTTGAAAGCCTTTTTGTTGCTCTCTATTCACAGTATGCTTGAAGACATAATTGAATTGTTGAGTGAAATTGAGGAGTGTCAAATAAAGTTTATTTTAGTACTTATGCTAAATTCAGGAAAATTCAGGTGAGATATAAAAAATATTGCCTATAGGCTGAAACGATATATAATTTGTGCAAAACCAGATTCCCGACTTCTCCAAGAAGTCGGGAATCTGAGTCTTGGGAGAGAAAATTAATGTTCAGGGCTGATTTTAACTCCAATTACAAATATCAAGCCGGAGGAAGTCTACCTGTTGACGCTCCTACTTATGTTGTTCGCTCTGCAGACCATGAACTTTACAACGCTTTGTTAGCAGGCGAATATTGTTATGTTCTCAATTCCCGGCAAATGGGTAAATCAAGCTTACGCATTCGTACAATGTACAAGCTACAGTCACAAGACATCGCCTGTGTTGAAATTGAGTTGAGTGGAATTGGAAGTCAAGAAATTACTGCATCCCAATGGTATGGAGGTATTATTCAAGAACTAATCAGCGGCTTTGAGCTAAATATAGACCGTCGTAGTTGGTGGCGCCAGCAAGAAGACCTTTCGCCAGTGCAACGTTTAGGGGAGTTTATTGAGAACGTATTGTTAACACAACTTAAGCAAAAAATAGTTATCTTTATTGATGAAATCGATAGCGTTCTCAGTTTAAGCTTTCCCACAGACGAGTTTTTTGCTTTAATTCGCAACTGTTACGATAAAAGAGCAAGCAAAACAGAATATCGAAGGCTTACCTTTGCACTATTGGGTGTAGCAACACCTGCTGATTTGATACAAGATGAAAATGCTACTCCCTTTAATATTGGTCGAGCCATTGAATTAAAAGGCTTTCAACTGCACGAGATTAACACTTTTATGCACGGTTTGCTCGAAAAAACTAGCAATCCTTCGCTTGTTTTAAAACGAGTATTGTACTGGACTTCTGGACAACCCTTCTTAACCCAAAAACTTTGTTTGCTTATTTCCCAACAATCTCAACTACAAACACCCCGTTCAATAAACCAATTAGTCAAAAAGCAAATTATTGAGAATTGGGAATCTCAAGATGAACCAGAGCATTTACGGACAGTTCGTGACCGTATTCTTAGAAACGCGCGTTCCACACAACGCTTACTATTACTGTATAAACAAATTTTGCAAAAGGGAAAACTACCTGCAAATAATTCTAACGAACATTTAGAATTACGTCTCTCTGGCTTAGTACATCAATATCAGGGGAATTTAGTTATCAAAAACCCTATCTATCAAGCGGTTTTTGATTTGAAATGGCTTATTAAACATCTTGATAAACAGTATCATAACTCCAGTACTATACCGCTTTGGCAAGTCGCTTTAGCCAGCGTCGCTGTTAGCAGTATAGTTATTACCATTAGAACGCTAGGTTACTTACAAACATGGGAACTTCAAGCTTACGACCAACTGATGCGATGGCGCCCCTCTGAAGGAGCAGATAAACGGTTATTAATAGTTACCATTACAGACTCAGACGTTCAGTCTCAACCTGTAATAGAACGAGGAGCAGCTTCTTTATCAGAGCGTTCTTTAGCACAATTACTATCAAAACTAGAACAGTCCCAACCGCGAGCTATTGGTTTAGATATATATAGAGAAACAGGTGTAGGAGAAAAATATCCAACCCTAGTCCAAAAAATGAAGAGCAATAACTTCTTTGCAATTTGTTTCTATGGTAAACCAGGTATCAAACCACCTTCACATGTTCCAAAACGCGGTCAAGGTTTTAATAATGTCGAGCGCGACCCTGATGGCATATTGCGGCGCCAAATACTAGCTGTAGATATTGCAACTCCTTGTCAAAGCAAATACTCGTTTAATTGGAAACTTGCAACTCATTACCTATCTTTTTCAGGAATACAGCAAGAAATTACACCAGATAATTACTTAAAACTTGGCACAGTAGTATTTAAAACCTTAGAAGAGAATACAAGTGGCTACCGCAAAATTAACGCTATCGGTCATCAAATATTACTTAACTATCGAGCGGCGCCAGAAATTGCAGAAAAAGTAACTCTAACTGAAATTCTTAGTAATCAATTCGATACTGAGAGAATAAAAAATCGTGTAGTTCTTATTGGCACCACAGACCCTAGTTTTGGTGATTATCAGTGGCGTACACCTTATAGTAGCAGTGATGACTCAGTAGATTTACCAGGTGTAGAAATTCAGGCACACATGGTTAGCCATATTCTCAGTACAGTACTTGATAAGCGACCTTTAATTTGGTCTTGGTCAAAACCAGTGGAAACTATTTGGATTTTAGTTTGGTCATTAGTTGGAGGCTTACTAGCTTGGCGTTTAATATCACCACGTCTAATGTTAATAGGGGTAGGAGTTGCAACAGGCGCATTATATATAACTTGTTGGGGATTACTTATTTTCAAGGGAGGTTGGATACCTTTAGTTCCTCCTGCTTTGGTATTGATATTTGTTAATAGCAGTTTAGTGATTTATAGATATAAGAAAATCCCCCCTAGCCCCCCTTAATAAGGGGGGAACAAGAACTATTCAAGCTCTTAAAGCCCCCCTTATTAAGGGGAGTTGGGGGGATCATCAATAATTTAGATAAAGGAGGTAGCTGATGAAAAGCACCACAATAAAACTTTTTTTAGCTACAGAACTTGCATTTCTTCTTACTTATAGTAATTGTGTTATTGCTCAAATTACCCCAGATAAAACATTAGGCGCCGAACGTTCAGTAATCACTCCGGATATAAATATTAAAGGTGCTGTGGCAAACCAAATTAATGGTGGTGCCATGCGAGGCAGTAATCTTTTTCACAGTTTTAGTGAATTTAATATTAAAGATGGACAGCGAGTATATTTCTCAAATCCTTCAGGGATACATAATATTTTAGGTAGAGTTACAGGTAATAGCCCCTCAAATATTCAAGGTTTAATGGGTGTAAATGGTAACGCCAATTTATTTATACTCAATCCCAACGGAATAATTTTTGGGAAGGGTGCCAGTCTAGATATTGGCGGTTCATTTATAGGAAGTACGGGTAATAGTTTTGTTTTTGACAATGGTTTTGAATTTAGTGCCACAAATCCTCAAACACCACCATTACTAACTATAAATTTACCGATAGGAATTCAATATGGCGCCAATTCCAGAAGTATTATTAATGAATCAGTTTTTGGTCTCAGAGTCCAGCCAGGAAGAACCTTGGCGTTAGCAGGTGGTGATGTCAGATTAGATGGCGGTAGTTTGCAGGGAGGTGGAGTCGAGTTAGGAGGTTTGGCAGGAGCAGGAACTGTTGGGGTAAGTGCAGATGGCACTAACTTGCATTTGACTTACCCTGAGAATGTGCAACGAGCAGATATATCCCTTAATAAAGCCTTAATTAACATCTTCACTGGAAGTGGTGACAATATAGTAATTAACGCTAAAAATTTAGATATTTTAGACGGAAGCAAGCTCATTGCTACGATAACACCAGGTTTGGAGTCAGTTGCAACTCAAACCGGAAATATAAAAATTAATGCCACAGATGATGTCAGAATTTCTGGTACTGACTTTAGCGGTTCTCCTAGTATAATCACAATTCAAGTACTAGAAGGCGCATTAGGAAACGTAGGAAATATAGCTATTAATACAGGGTCGCTGGAAGTTAGCGAAAAGGGGACGATAGTTTCTTTGATTAACGGGCAAGAAAATGCTGGCAGTATTAACATCAAAGCTAGCAATGTGGTTTCTTTGTCAAACGGTTTAATTTACAGCGTTGTCCAACCATTACGTCCAGGGAATGCGGGTAACATTAAGATACAGGCTCCGAAGCTTTTCTTGTCGAATCTTTCTCAACTAGGAAGCTTTGCTACTGGTCAAGGAAATGCTGGAGATATTCAAATCAATGCTGCTGATTCTGTTTGGGTCAGTGGTGGTTCTACGCTGATTAGTCCTGCCTTGGGGCTAGGAAATGCGGGAAATGTGACGATTGAATCGGGTCAAGTTTCCTTTGATGGAGTAGTGGTAAGCAATAATTTACCCATCTTTGACTTTCTTGGAATCTCACGGGATAATCTTGTAGTTCCAACCGGGATATTTAATTCTGTATTCCCGATACCAGGAATTGTCAACAGTGGTAAAGGGGGTAACATCAGTATCAGGGCAAACTCTCTTTCCTTAACAAATGGAGCTATGATAGTCACTGGTACTTTAGGAAAAGGTAATTCAGGCAATATTGATATTAATGCTTCTGATTGGGTTAAGATTTCTGGCTTTGATTTAAAGACTGGATTTAACAGTGGATTAGGAACAGCAACAGCTTCTGAAGGTCTTGCTGGCGATATTATAATTAATACAAATACTTTGCGTATATCAGAAGCCGGAAATTTGACAGCACAAACCGAAGGAAATGGAGATGCTGGCAAAATATTTGTAAATGCAAAAGTTATTGAAGCAATTAACGGTGGTCAAATTATTACTAGTACTGGAGGCGCCAAACCCGCAGGTAATATTATTCTCAATGCCAGCGAGCGTATAACCCTTTCTGGTAGAGAATCGAGTTTTGAGGAGCGATTAAGTAAAATCAGTCAAAATGCTAACAACATACCCATTACAATCCTTGGTTCCCAGTTTTATGGGTTAGTATTTGTGAAACAAGAACCTGCAAGTGGTTTGTTTGCAAGTGCCACTGCTTCCTCCACTGCTACTGCTGGCGCCGTAAACATTAATAGTAGGCATCTTCAAATTCAAGATGGGGCACAAATAACTGTTAGCAGTCTCGGTTCAGGAAGTGCAGGCGAATTAAAAATTACATCTGGTTCAATTGACCTGGACAACCAAAGTAAAATAAGTGCTGAAACCAGAACTGGTGATGGTGGCAATATTATCCTCAAGGTACAAGACTTATTACTCCTGCGTCGCGGAAGCAAAATCTCTACTAACGCGGGGACTAACCAAGCAGGAGGAAATGGCGGTAATATAGATATTAATGCTAAATTTATCGTTGCTCTCCCAAAAGAAAACAGCGATATTACCGCGAATGCTTTTCAAGGTAGTGGTGGCAAGGTGAATATTCTTGCCACTAGTATATTTGGGCTAAAGCCACTTAGTCGTCAAGAACTTGAACGGTTATTAAAAACTACTGACCCAGAAAAAATCAACCCCAGTCAGTTACAAACAAGTGACATTACCGCCATTTCTCAAGCCGACCCTTCGTTAAATGGTGAAATAAATCTTAACAAACCTGGTATTGACCCCAACAGGGGAATACCAGAATTACCGACAGATATAGTTGATGTTTCTAGGTTAGTCAACCAAAACCTTTGTATTGCATCTATTGGAAGTGAATTTACTGTTACTGGTAGAGGTGGTTTACCTGCTTCTCCTTATGGAATTGTCAGTGCAGATGCAGCTTGGGAAGATTGGGCGATATTAGAACCATATACTATCAAAGGGACACCAACAATAACTAATAACTTACCACGCTCCTCACCAGAAATATCTACAACAATTATTGAAGCCCAAGGTTGGTTAATCGATGCAAATGGTAATGTAATACTCACGGCAAAACCTGTAACAGTGGCGCCTAAAAGTAGTTGGTTACATTCACCAAGCTGCTAAATTGTGGAGAATAGCATATGAACGACATTAAAAATACTTTTTTGTTACATATATTATTGGGATGGTTAGCGATTACATTTTCTTCCAATAATGTTCTTGCTCAAATTATCCCAGATGAAACATTAGGCGCCGAACGTTCAATAATCACTCCCAATGTAAATATTAAAGGTGCTGCGGCAGACCAAATAAATGGTGGCGCCATTCGAGGAAGTAACATTTTTCATAGTTTTAGTGAATTTAATATCAAAGATGGACAACGAGTATATTTCTCAAATCCTTCAGGAATAAATAATATCTTGGGTAGAGTGACAGGTAATAACCTCTCAAATATATTGGGTACTTTGGGTGTAAATGGTAACGCCAATTTATTTATAATCAATCCCAATGGAATAATTTTTGGAAAAAATGCTAGTTTGGATGTGGGAGGTTCATTTTATGCGACTACAGCTAGTAGTATCAAATTTGGCTTACTAGGCGAATTTAGTGCTATTAATCCCCAGGCGCCAGAACCTTTATTAACAATCAATCCCTCAGCATTCTTTTTCAACGAACAAACAAATTCAGGAAGTATTATCACTCAATCACGAGTAACTAGAACGGTTCAGGGAACTCCAACCGATGGACTGCAAGTACCGAACGGTCAGACACTCTTATTACTAGGGGGAAATGTCACAGTAGATGATGGACGGTTAATTGCTCGTGGTGGACGGGTAGAAATTGGCGCCGTTGCGGGAACTGGAAGCATAGGGTTGAATCAAAACGGCAGTTTAAATTTTCCAGACACGGTTCAACGAGCAGATATAGTATTTAATAATAAGGCATCCGCCAATCGTTCGGGGATAGATGTTAGGTCGAATAATGGTGGAGATATTGGCATTACTGCTAACAACATTACTCTTAAAAACGGAAGTCAACTTAGAGCTGGTATTGCTGCTTCCTTGGGTTCTGATAAAAGTCTAGGTGGTGATTTAATAGTAAATGCAACTGGGGAAGTTCGCATGACGGGAGATGATACCCGAATGGCAAATGATGTCCGAGAAAATGCTACTGGCAAGGCAGGCAACATCAAGTTAAATACCAATTCCTTAGTAGTTACCGATGGCGCCCAGTTAAGTTCAAGTACTTTTGGCATTGGAGATGGAGGTAATGTTGTAATTACAGCAGAGCGTGTTTTACTCAGTGGCGCCCGTGCGGATGAAAGAGGTGCAAGTGCTGTTTATAGCCGTGTAGAGCAAGGTGCTAGAGGGAATGGTGGCGCCGTACAAATTTTTACTAAGGTACTAGAAGTTAACAACGGAGCAGAACTCTCTAGCGAAACTTACGGAAATGGGAGTGCAGGAAATTTAGTAATAGAGGCAAGCGAGCGGGCAACGTTTAATGGCAGTAGCCCTTCCGGAAGATTTTTTAGTGGCGCCTACAGTGCCTTCAATAATGTGGCGCCTGATGCTCTGGGTAAAGGTGGAAATATTAATATTAGTACAAACTCTCTCTCTGTGACTAATGACGCTTTATTGAGTGCCAGCACTTTTGGTAAAGGGGGTGCAGGCAATATAAATATTAACACAAACCAGTTATTAATTGAAAATGAAGGTACTATTGCAGCAATAACTGGTGGGGAAGGAAATGCTGGAAACATAGAGATTAACGCCAAACAATTACTAGCCCAAAATAGCCTACTTTCAATAGGAGCTAACACTTATAGTAGAGGTAATGCTGGAAACATATCCATTAATACTGGAAGCATGAGTGTTATTAACAGTCAAATTGGAAGCATTACTTTTGCTAGAGGAAACGCAGGAAGTATAAAGGTTCGCGCTACTGACTCAGTAGAAATAAGCGGAAAAGTTGTTTATAGAAAAATTGAAAATCCTGCTGGTTTGTTTGCTCAGGTAAATATTGGGGGTAGAGGTCGGGGTGGTAACATGATTGTTGAAGCAAAACGCTTAAGTGTTAGTAATGGCGGTAAAGTGCAAGTTGCCACTTTCGGACAAGGTGATGCTGGGACATTATTTATTCGTGCTTCAGATATAGAGGTATTTAACACTCTTGGTTATAATAACCTTTTTGCAACAGGGATAAATTCGGGTGTTGAAATTGACCCTGACGAAACTAAAGTTTTGCCCAAAGGTAACGGTGGTGAATTAAGAATTGAAACTGAACGTTTAAGTGTGAGAAACGGCGCCACAGTTTCATCTGCTACATATGGAGAAGGCAACGCAGGTCGATTGCAAATTCGCGCATCGGAATCTATAGAGGTTACTGGTACATCCCCAAATGGTAACTTTAAAAGTCAAATAACTGCTGCGGTTGCTCCAGATGCTAAGGGTACTGGGGGAGAGTTGAAGCTGGAAACGGGGAAGATGATTGTTCGAGATGGAGGAGAAGTAACCGTAAGTAATCTTGGAACTGGGATTGCAGGTAATTTAAAAATACAAGCACGTTCTGTTAATATAGACAATCAAGGTACTATTACCGCTACAAATTTTGCAGAAAATGGGGGTAATATTTTCTTCACAATACAAGACTTATTACTGCTGCGTCGCGGTGGCAAAATTTCCACTAACGCTGGAACTAACTCTTCAGGAGGAAATGGTGGTGATATAAATATTAATGCTAAATTCATCGTCGCTCCTCCAAACGACAACAGCGACATTACGGCAAACGCTTTTCAAGGTAGCGGTGGCAAGGTGAATATTAACGCGAATGGTATATTTGGGCTAAAACCACTTAGTCGTCAAGAACTTGAGCGGTTATTGCAAACAACTGACCCACAAAAACTAGACCCAAGTCAGTTACAAACAAGCAACATTACCGCAATTTCTCAAACCAATCCTTCGTTAAATGGCGAAATAAATCTTAATACACCTGATACTGACCCTAGTCGC
This sequence comes from Calothrix sp. CBUCES-K 9914, assembly GCF_059640475.1. NCBI lineage: Bacteria > Bacillati > Cyanobacteriota > Cyanophyceae > Nostocales > Calotrichaceae > Calothrix > Calothrix sp. CBUCES-K 9914. The sequence goes on along the minus strand of NZ_JBXXZH010000095.1, from coordinate 7,966 downwards.
GGAATATTAGAATTACCCACAGAAATAGTCGATGCTTCTAGGTTAATCAACCAAAATCTTTGTGTTGCATCTATTGGTAGTGAATTTACTGTTACTGGTAGAGGTGGTTTACCTACTTCTCCTTATGGAATTGTTAGTGCAAATGCAGCTTGGGAAGATTGGGCTATATTAGAACCATATACTACAAAACCAACAATAACTAACAATTTACCACGCACCTCACCAAAAATATCCACAACAATTATTGAAGCTCAAGGTTGGTTAACTGATGCAAACGGTGATGTAATACTCACGGCAACACCTGTAACTGTGGCGCCTAATGGTACTTGGTTACATCCTTTAAATTGCCAAACAGGAAGGTAAAATTATGAGGCGCCTCTCTTCCTCTCTCCTCTGTGAACTCTGTGTCTCTGTGGTAATAATCTATTCTTGTTGGGTTCCGCAAAGTCTCCACCCAACCTACAAATTAATATTTCTTTTAAAAGGGGGTAAATTATGAGGCGCCTGCTATACTTGATTTTGCTTGGTATTTTTGGGCTAACATTCAGCTTGGTTATTCCGTTAATTGCGGTTGCATTGCCGCAAAGTAACTTAACATCAGCTTTAACTTTAGTGCAGTCTGGTAAAAAATATTATGATGCTGGACAATTTTCTACATCAGCGCAGTTGTTAGAAAAGGCTGTTAATATTTATCAAGCTTCTGGTAACACACTTAATCAAGCTCAGGTATTAAGCTTACTATCTTTGGTGAAGCAAAAACTTGGGCAATGGCAGCAAGCAAAAGCAGAAATTGACACAAGTTTAGATTTATTAGATAAATTACCGTCTGAACGAGAGTCATATAAAGTCCGCGCGCAAGTTCTTAATAGTCTTGGAAACTGGCAACTAGCACAGGGACAAACTGAAGCAGCACTCAAAAGCTTTACGTCGGCACAAAAATTTTATGCTTCTTCTGGTGATACAATCAGTGTTATTGGTAGCCAGATAAATCAAGCTAATTCGTTGCAAACTCTCGGACTTTACCGTCGCGCGGAGAAGTTATTAACTCACGCCGAAAAGCAATTATATCAACAACCAGACTCTCCTCTAAAAGTATCAGGTTTACTTAACCTTGGTAATATTCGCCGATTTGATGGAGACTTAGAAAAATCGACTGAAATTTTAACTCTCGCTTTGGCTGTTGCTCAAAGATTGCATTTACCCCAAGAAGAAAGTACAGCTTTACTCAATTTAGGAAATGTAGAAATAGCTTTTGCTAACAGAGCAGAAGCATTAAAAGATATAGATGAAATACAAAAGTACAGACACAAAGGTTTAGAATATTATCAAAAAGCCGCAGCAGTTGCAGCTTTGCCCATTACCAATATTCAAGCGCAACTCAATCAACTTGCAGTGTTAATTGATACTAATGATGTTACATCTATTTCACCGTTAATTAATCAAGTTAATGCTGCAATTAATCAATTACCTGCAAGTCGAGCATCTATTTACGCGCGCGTCAACTTTGCTCAAAGCTTGATGAAGCTGGAAAAAGCAGATAATTATCAAGATATTATTCAGGTATTAGAGACGGCAATTAATCAATCTCGAACATTGCAAGACCAACGCGCGGAGTCTTATGCACTTGGCACTCTTGGCACATTATACGAGAACAGCAAAGACTGGTCGAATGCAAAAAAATTTACTACTACTGCATTATCCCTTGCACAGGGAATAAATGCACCAGATATCAGCTATCTGTGGCAGTGGCAAATGGGAAGATTGTTTCAAGGACAAACAGATTTACACCAAGGCGCCAACAAACAAGCTGTTGAATATTACACTCAAGCATTTAATAATCTCAGTAGTTTACGCAGTGATTTAGTTGCTCTGAGTCCAGAAGTTCAATTTTCCTTCCGAGAAAGTGTAGAACCAGTATATCGGCAATTAGTCGAATTGCTTTTGCGCTCAGAAAGCAGGGATAATCTTATCCAAGCTCGTCAGGTAATGGAAGCGCTACAACTAGCAGAGTTAGATAACTTTTTTGGAGATGCTTGTGCCAAACCAAAACAAGTAAGTATTGATGATTTAGACCCAAATGCTGCTGTTATTTATCCAATTGTTCTACAAAACCGTTTAGAGGTTATACTCAAGTTACCAGGTTCAGATAATTTACGTCACTACGCACATCCAAATGTTTCAGAGCAACAAGTTGATGCAGCAGTAACACAACTGCAAAAGTCTTTAACACGACCTAGCACCAGCTTAAAACAAGTCAAAACAGAAGCACAACAATTATATGACTGGTTAATTAAACCTTTTGAGGCAGAACTTGGCGCCACTACTACGCGGGAACAAAGCCAGATAAAAACATTAGTATTTGTTTTAGATGGCTCATTGCGAAATATTCCAATGTCAGTTCTTTATGACGGACACAAATATTTACTCGAAAGATATGCTGTCAGCGTCACTCCTACTTTACAATTACTCGAAGCTAAACCATTACAGCGCTCTAACGTCAGCGTTTTAATTGCAGGCGCCAGTGATGCTCCTAGCTTTAAAAAAGAAGGACTAGGAGCAATAGATAATGTCGAATTAGAATTAGCTGGAATTAAGAAGAAGGTACAAAGTAATCAGACACTAGAAAATCAACTCTTCATTCAAAATAACGTTCATAATAAGATTAGTAGCACAAGTTTTAACATTGTTCACTTGGCAACTCATGGTAAATTTAGCTCTAATCCTGAACAGACTTATATTTTAGACTGGAATGGACGTATAAAAGTCAAAGATTTAGATAACTTACTGCGTTTAGATTACCAAAGAAGTGGTAAGCCAATTGAATTACTAATTCTGAGTGCTTGCGAAACAGCTTCTGGAGACAAGCGAGCAGCATTAGGACTAGCAGGTGTAGCAATTCGAGCAGGCGCCCGTACTACCCTAGCATCATTGTGGCAAATTAATGATGCATCCACCGCCGAATTTATGATTGAATTTTACCAACAACTCAATGTAGGGCAAGTTACAAAAGCAGAAGCCTTGAGAAACGCTCAAATTAAGTTTTTGAAAGAATCCTCAAGCCGAGATTATAATCGTCCCTATCATTGGGCGTCGTTTATTTTGGTAGGAAATTGGCTTTAATTAACAACATTGCCGACTATATCTACTTTAGAAATGCTTTCTAAACCAACTTTTTTAGCGCTTAAAAGCTCAACCCACATTTTTTTAAGAGTAGGATTTTGTGGCTCTTTTAAACGTAATTGCGCCAACTCCGTTATTGTTTCGTACCAAATGTCATACTTAGCATAAGCAGAGACTTTTTCTAGAGGACTGCTTGCTTTTTGTAGTTGCTTTGCCAGTTCTTCTGGTATTGACTGTCGTTGTATAAGTCCTGTTATCGAAGCTGGTGTAGATAAATTTCCTCTATCGGAGGCGCCATGACAGTTAACCTCAACATACCATCGATATGAGTTGCCAACTGCTAAAGCTGGAACTGTTGATGGTAAACTGATACTAATAATTCCAGCTTTTTCTGGTAAACGAAAGCGAGTGCGATATAACTCAACGTCCCCATCCTGTAAAGAAAATTCTCCTGACTTAGCATCAGTAGCAGTATAAGGCACATAAACCCAAACAGTTGGACGTGTACTTACCGTTGACTTCAATTGACTACCACCTACCACACGAGTTAGTGGCATCATACCCTGCTTGTAACCACAGTCACCTCTGCTTCCTGTCCCTTCCCTTGCATCCGGAGTTCCCCTACTTGGAGGGTCTTTCTCTTCCTGGGGTACATTAGTTTGTGCTTGAGTTTGGTCTAGCTCGGTTTGCTTTCCTGTAGATGCAACAGAAGGTATCGAACAGCTTGTCCAGCTAACGAGTAACCACAAAAAGAAAAATAAACCTTTTTTACTATCTAACAACATCAGCTATATCCGGCTATATTTTTCGTATTCTATCGGTTACATTTAACTACAATCCTTAGCTTTATTATTCCAGATATTAGCAATATTACTTAAACTTACGCACCTGCGCTTCACTCTGGAACGCTCTTCATAAATGCCATTCTATACTTTCGACTAAAGTCGAATACGTTTTAGGAAGATTGGCGCCTATGATGTTAAGCAATCCCGTGTTTAACTGTGTCGATTAATACTGTTCTCTCCGTATTTAAGATGCTTGTAATAAACCTGTTAATCAAAGTGTGAACCGTGGTTCACAAATCAGAGTAAAAATTGCATTAATCAAATCAAAAATCCAAGGTCAGGAGTTTATGTTTAATACTATATTATATTACTCGCCTGCCATTAAGCCTCAAAAAAGTCAGTGGGGTTTGATATCAAGCCACCAATCACGTAAATTTGCAATAGCTTCTTCTTTTTGCTTGGCTTCAACTTCAATCCACGGCGCCTCTCGATACACTTCAGGCATAGAATTAATTAAGTCGCTGTGTTTTCTATCTTTAAATGCTTCTTCCCCATTAGAAATATGTATTAATTGCCAATCTGGATTTTCCCAGGTTTCACGTGCGGCATAAAACATTTCTGTAACACTGGGGTCATCATACGAATCTAAGTTTTCATGGCAAATATGATGGTGCGCGTCAAACACCATTGGTACAGCAGTACGCTGACACACATCTAGTATTTCGCTGCTGCTGTAAGCGTTCTCGTCGTTTTCAAACGTTAATCTGTTTTTGATATTCTCAGGTAGCTGCAAAACAACATTTACTAGATTATCCGCGCGCTGTGATTTACCACCGTGAATGTTCATTAATGCCCAAGGTGACTGTGGTAAACCCATTAAATCGAAAGTGTGTGCGTGTCCTGTCAAGATTTTAATACTTGATTCGACTATTAACGGTGAATCTGAGCTTAGTACGACAAATTGGTCGGGGTGCATCACGACTCTTACACCCAATTTAGTCGCTTTTTGACCAACGCGCGCTAAGTCGGTTCCCATATTTTCTAGGATAGTGGCACCAATATTATCTTCCCAATCACTGAGTGGGAATAATCCCGAAGGCATTCGATATAAAGTTATCCCACTTTTATTACAATACTCTAACGCGATATGCAGGCGCCGTAAATTCTCACGGTAAAGTTCATCTAAAGTACGTGCTTTTAAGTTCTCGGTTAACTGTAAATAGCGTGTGCGCGTAATTGTTTTATACCGCACATCTTTGGAAGACGTGATGCAAACCAATCCCAATTGTGGCGTAATCTGCTTACGTCTAACCTCTAATTTTGATGTATTGGTCTGGGTTGCAGTCATAAGGCTTGTTGTGATTCGGTGTTGGCTATCAGCTTTTATTAGACAAGCTTTTAACCGCAAGCAATCAGTATCTAAAGACAGAATCTGAGGTCTGAAGTATATATTTCCCAACGACAACTGTTTTCTTCCTGTTCTGCATTGCGGGCGCCGCACTTAATAAATATGTTAAAAAATTAAGATTTATTACTATATTTGTTACATTGGTAACACCAATCCAGAATACCAGTGATTAGAATAGCATCAAAAAAGTGATACCTGGGTGCAATATACAAACTACTCCTGCTGTGGGCTGTTAAGGACGTAAGAGGCGGAAACCCTTGTCTAGTCTAGATAGTTTACTTTGTGAAATTTTTTGACTAGCCAGAACTAACCTAAAGACAGAGTTTGAAAAAATATACATGTACCGATGGGTAGTGATGTCAAGTTAATAAAATATTTATTAATATAAGTATATACTTGGCAATATCATTATCAAGTTATGTTACAGAGATTAATTTTACGGATTGGGTGTAATTAGTGAATTTTGCCAACTTATACGAAAAAATAGGAAATTATGAATAATCAGCAATCGACTGGCTCGAATGAATTTGTCGGGAATCTTAAGAATGGTATATGGCTGTTTGGCGTATCGTCTTGGGTATTTGGTATAACCGATAGAAGCATCGCTTCATTTTCCGATGGGTATTTATCTGCATTAGACTTGACACAGTTGTTCACAGCAGCAACTTTCTTTGTAGCGTGGTTATTCCTGAAACCAACATCTATATCTAAGGTTTAAGGAGTCTCTGCGACCTCTGTGTCTCTGTGGTATAATATTTTTTTACTACAGAGGCGCCGAGAACACAGAGAGAAGAAATGTTTACGATAAGGAGTTGTGGTTGTATATTATTGTTGTAATAATCTAGGAACTGTAGCAACATAACAATACATGAGCTACTGCATAAATCCCAACTGTTCAAAAAAAGAAAACACGGGAAAACCTCTGTATTGTCAAGCTTGTGGTTCCGAACTGCTGCTGCATGGGCGCTATCGAGTGGTGCGAGTGCTGGGTGGGGGAGGTTTTGGTATAACTTATGAAGTTGATGATTCAGGATTGCCCAAAGTATTAAAAGTCCTGACTAATAATATTCCCAAAGCAATTGAGCTATTTCAACAAGAAAGCTTGGTTTTAAGTCGGTTACAACACCAAGGTATTCCCAAGGTTGAGTCTGATGGGTACTTTACATATTTACCTAGAGACAGTGAGCAACCACTCTACTGTTTGGTCATGGAGAAAATTGAGGGGGTAAACCTGGATGAATATATGCGACTTCAAAGGAGTTACCAACCTATTAGCGAACTTACGGCAATTAATTGGTTAAAACAACTTGTTCAAATTCTACATCAAGTTCATCAGCAGCAATATTTCCATCGTGACATCAAACCAGCAAATATTATGCTGCGAAACTCCTCCTTAGAAAACTCGAATGAAGGGAGTGAATTAGTTTTGATTGATTTTGGTACTGCCAGGGAAATTACCCAAACTTTCATGCAAAAGCTTGCAGGACAAGAAGTTACAGGTATTGTTTCCCTAGGTTACACTCCTCCCGAACAAATGAACGGTAAAGCAGTACCGCAGTCTGACTTTTATGCTTTAGGACGTACTTTTATATTTTTACTCACAGGTAGAGCTGCGAATTCTTTTCCTGAAGACCCTCGAACGGGTGAATTAGTTTGGCGAAACCATGCTCCCCACGTATCTCAACAATTTGGTAACTTAATCGATTATTTAGTGGCGCCGTTTCCCGGTAATCGACCCAAAGACACAAATCATATTTTAGATTGTCTTGTATCAATTGATAAAAACTTAACTACGTACCCATCAAATAAATCGAATAAAATAGAGGCGCCTAATAATAGCACGCTTTCTTATGCTGGATTTTGGAAGCGTTCGTTAGCTTACTTAATTGACTATGTAATATTAGTAATCGGTGCAATGGTAATTAGTGGGATTGTGGGTTCAATACTGATTAGTTTATTTCCCCAGTTGGCAACTTTACCAGATTCTATCCCAAAGGCAAAAATTACGACTACTCCAACTGATGATGCAATGCTTGGAGGTTTTTTCGTCTCGACCTGTGGTTTACTAGGACTATTAATAGTTTTCGTAGTTTCAGACCCTCCGTCATTTCCAGTTGCAAAAGTTACAAGTATTATCACCCTGATTTTGCAATGGTTGTATTTCGTATGGTTAGAAAGTTCAAGCTTACAAGCAACGATAGGAAAAATGCCCCTGCGAATTATTGCAACCAACGGTTCGGGAAATCGTTTAACCTTCGCTCAGGCAAACATTCGATACTGGAGTAAAACCATTTCGGCTTTGCTGTTGTTTATTGGTTACATAGTAGCTATTTTTACACAAAAGAAGCAAGCACTCCACGATATTATAGCTAACAGTATAATTATAAATAAGTACTAAGATACCAAAATTTAATCAACTATTTTGTGGAATGGGCATCCTTGCCCGTTTCAAACCAAGTTTTCGTGAGGTGCTGACTTGCCAAAATTAATTACATAGAATAGTAGTGGTTCATGTCAAAAGTTTTGGTGTGTTGGAAAATAAAATCCCCCCAACCCCCCTTAATAAGGGGGGCTTAAAACTGCTCTTGTTCCCCCCTTCCACGCGGCAGGGCTGATTCGTTCCCTAAAAATCTTGAAAAATCAAGGGTTTCGC